>NZ_JBHWJI010000013.1:0-13664 GCF_042731515.1 Streptomyces sp. NPDC059850 | reverse complement strand
CGCTGTATTACCTTTCCCCGTGGGGGCCCGGGCCCCAAACACGGTTTGCGGGGGGGGGGGCGCCGGGGCGCGGCCCCGGGGCGCCCCTCCGGTTCCGTCAGGCCGACGGCGCCGACAGCTTGGCCAGTGCCGCGTCGATGCGGGCCAGGGTGCGCTCGCGCCCCAGGACCTCCAGGGACTCGAACAGCGGCAGCCCGACTGTGCGCCCTGTGACGGCGACGCGGACCGGGGCCTGCGCCTTGCCCAGCTTGAGGCCGTGCTCCTCACCGGCGGCGAGGACGGCCTCCTTGAGCGGCTCGGCCCGCCACTCGGCCTCGGCGATCTTCGCGCGGGCGGTGGCGAGCAGGGCGTCCGCGCCCGGCTTCATGGCCTTCGTCCACGACGCCTCGTCCTCCACCGGCTCGGCCAGGAAGAGGAAGTCGACGTTGGCGGTGATGTCGGACAGCACCGTCAGCCGGGTCTGGGCCAGCGGGGCCAGCTCCTCGAAGGCGGCCGCGTCGAAGCGCTCCGGGTCCCAGGGCGCGTGCGGGGCCTGCAGCCAGGGGTCGCACGCCTCGATAAAGGCCTTGACGTCCAGCTGGCGGATGTGGTCCGCGTTGATCGCCTCAGCCTTCTTGAGGTCGAAGCGCGCCGGGTTGGCGTTGACACCCGAGATGTCGAACGCGGCGACCATCTCCTCGCGCGAGAAGACGTCCCGGTCGGCCGAGAGCGACCAGCCCAGCAGGGAGAGGTAGTTGAGCAGCCCCTCGGGGAGGAAGCCGCGCTCCCGGTAGAGGTTCAGCGACGCCTGGGGGTCGCGCTTGGACAGCTTCTTGTTGCCCTCGCCCATGACGTACGGCAGATGGCCGAAGGCGGGCACCAGGCCGCCGCCCACGCCGATCTCGGCGAGCGCCCGGTAGAGCGCGATCTGGCGCGGGGTGGAGGACAGCAGGTCCTCGCCGCGCAGCACGTGGGTGATCTCCATCAGCGCGTCGTCGACGGGGTTGACGAGCGTGTAGAGGGGGGCGCCGTTGGCACGCACGATGCCGTAGTCCGGAACGTTGTCCGGGGTGAAGGTCAGCTCGCCGCGCACCAGGTCGGTGAAGGTGATCGGCTCGTCGGGCATCCGGAAGCGGACGATCGAGGTGCGGCCCTCGGCGTCATGCGCCGCGATCTGCTCGGGGGTCAGCGCGCGGCAGGTGCCGTCGTAGCCGGAGGGGCGCCCGGCCTTGCGGGCGGCCTCGCGGCGCTCGTCCAGCTCCTCGGCCGTGCAGTAGCAGCGGTACGCGTGCCCGGCCTCCAGCAGCTTGGCCGCGACGTCCGCGTAGATGTCCATGCGCTGCGACTGGCGGTAGGGCGCGTGCGGGCCGCCGATCTCGGGGCCCTCGTCCCAGTCGAAGCCCAGCCAGCGCATGGAGTCGAGCAGCTGCGTGTACGACTCCTCGGAGTCGCGCGCGGCGTCGGTGTCCTCGATGCGGAAGACCAGGGTGCCGCCGTGGTGGCGGGCGAACGCCCAGTTGAAGAGGGCGGTGCGGACCAGGCCCACATGGGGGTTGCCGGTCGGCGAGGGACAGAAACGAACCCGCACGGGGGCGGAGGAGGTTGCGCTAGCCACGCTTGATCACCTTGTTGGTGAGAGTGCCGATGCCTTCGATGGTGACGGCGACCTCGTCGCCGACGGTGAGGGGGCCGACGCCCGCCGGGGTGCCGGTGAGGATGACGTCGCCGGGGAGCAGCGTCATCGCCTCGGTGATGTGCACGATCAGGTCCTCGATCGAGCGGACCATCTCGCTGGTGCGGCCCAGCTGCCGCTGTTCGCCGTTGACGGTGCACATGATCCCGAGGTCGCCCGCCCGCTCCAGGTCGATGCCCGTCTCCACCCAGGGGCCCAGCGGGCAGGAGCCGTCGAAGCCCTTCGCCCGTGCCCACTGCTTCTCGCGCCGCTGCGCGTCGCGCGCGGTGATGTCGTTGGCGCAGGTGTAGCCGAGGATGACGTCGGCCACGCGCTCGCGCGGGACCTCGCGGCACATCCGTCCGATGACCACGGCCAGCTCGGCCTCGTGGTGCACCTCGGAGGAGAAGGAGGGGTACGCGATGGGGTCGCCGGGGCCGGTCACCGCGGTGGACGGCTTGAAGAAGACGACCGGGACGTCCGGGACCTCGTTGCCGAGTTCGGCGGCGTGCTCGGCGTAGTTGCGGCCCACGCCCACGACCTTGTTGGGCAGGACGGGCGGCAGCAGCCGGACCTTGCTGAGGGGGATCTTCTGCCCCGAGCGCTCGAAGTCGGCGAAGGGGTGTCCCTTGATGATGTCGACGACGGGGCCGTCCTGATCGGACGGCTCGCCCTCGACCACTCCGAAGGCGACGTTGCCGTCGAGGGAGAATCTGGCGATGCGCACGGGAAGCTGGTGCCCCTTAACTGAACTCGCTGGAGACTGACGCTCCAGGCTATCGCCCCGCCTCCCGCGCGCCGCCGGGTCGGCTCGCCCGTCCCCGCGTGGGGACCGGGCATGTGCGGGTCAGTGGCCGGGGGCCTCGGTGAGCACGGTGCGCCGGGGGTTGGCGGTCTGGGTGGGCAGTTCGACGGGGTGCTCCGGCGCTTCGCCGGTCTCGGTCCGCAGTTCCTCGGCGTCCCCGAGATGGGCCAGGGTGGTGCGCCGGGGGTTGGCTATGGTGCGGAACATCATCGTCGTCTTCACTGGGTTTACGCCTCGCGTTGTTGTCGTATCGACCGGTGGTGTAAAGCGTCAGGCTAGGGGCCGCCTTGCCCATGGATTCGCAGAAAAAGTCTCGACCAGCGTGTGATTTTGCTCACGACTGATCGGGTAAATGCCACATTCGCGACACGCGATCCGCACCCCGAAACGGACATTGCACCCCCGAAGCAGACGTTCCGCTCTTGATCATCGCTAGCCGGACACGCCGTTACCGCGATCGACTCGTTCACAAAAGTCCGTTATCGCGGACATGACTTTCTACGTCCGGTAATAAAGCCCGTACTGAGCGTCACGCGCGTCACAGCCTGACCCCTTGCCCTTGTTGCAGCATCCGGCACTGTGCTGGAATTCCCGGGACCGCCGCGGGAATCAGCCCGGCGCGCATGGGGGCGCAAGACAGAGAGGCGCCGAGCGGCGGGGCTCCTCTCTTGTCGATATACGAAAGGAAGCGCGCCGGTCACTCACGACCGAATTGGGGGGCCGCGGTCCCCCTCGACTCGACACCGCTCCACTGCTGATCCAGTGGGGCGCCTGGTCCAGAGGTTGCGACGCTAGTGCAGGGACGTTTCAAGAGGGATGGTATGGGGTCCCCCCAGGCCCGCCAGGGCCGTGGGGAAGCTTCGGCGGACCCGGAACCGCGTGGTGGGACCGCCCGCGGCGCCGCGCCCCAGCGCGCCCAGGGCGGCGGGCGGCCCCCGGCCGACCAGAGCCCCGAGACCGGCGCCCAGGGCGCCACGAAGACCAGTGCGCCCAGCGGTGGCGGCGGCGCCGAGTCCACCACGCCGACGGCGCCCAGCGGGCCCGGTGCCCGCGTCGCCCTCAAGAACTGGCGCATCAGTACCCGGCTGGTCTCCCTGCTGGCGCTCCCGGTGGTCGCCGCGACCACGCTGGGAGCGCTGCGTATCGACACCTCGCTGGACAACATCCAGCAGCTCGACCAGATGAAGCTGCTCACCGACATGACGCAGCAGGCCACTCAGCTGTCGAACGCGCTCCAGGCGGAGCGGGACAAGTCGGCGGGGCCGCTGGCGAGCAAGGGCAACGAGAAGGACGACGGCGTCGTCTCCACGCGCGAGGACACCAACCGCGCGATCGCGGCCTTCCGCAAGGCCACCGACAACGTCGAGCCCGGCGACCAGTCCATGGCCGGTGTGCAGTCCACGCTGGTCAACATCGACCGCCAGCTCGGCAAGATCAACGATATCCGCGACACGGCGTACGGCAACAGTGCGTACTACTCGCTGACGGTCCAGGACTACAACGAGCTGATCAACTCGCTGCTGTCGCTGTCACAGGACATGGCCCAGGCGACCAGCAACCGCGCGATGATCAACAACACCCGCGCGCTCGCCACCTTCTCCTCGGCCAAGGAGTACGCCTCCATCCAGCGCGCGCTCATCAGCGCCGCCCTCGCCGACCCCAAGGGCGCCGAGTTCTCCGCCAACGACAGCCGGTTCGCCAGGACCGCGGTCGACAAGGAGAACGAGGCGCTCGGCAGCTTCAAGCAGATCCGCCAGGGCAACTCCGAGGACCTGCTGGAGCCGCTGGACAGCCGCCCGGACATCAAGGCGGCGACGATGTACGCCGACCGGGCGGTGCGCGACCCGGACGGCCTCAAGGCCGAGAAGCGCACCTATCTGGACTGGTACGACCAGGACAGTATCAAGATCGACGAGATGGGCAAGATCGAGCAGACGCTGCTCAGCGAGATGACGCAGAAGTCTCGTGAGCTGCGCGACGACGCCCAGCAGGACGCGATCCTCAACGGTGCGCTGATCCTGCTCGTCCTCGGTGTCTCGCTGGTCGGCGCCTTCGTGGTGGCCCGGTCCATGGTCCGCTCGCTGCGCCGGCTGCAGGACACCGCGCAGGACGTCGCCGAGAAGCGGCTGCCCGAGCTGGTCAAGCAGCTGTCCGAGTCCGACCCGCAGGACGTGGACACCTCCGTCGAGTCCGTCGGCGTGCACAGCCGGGACGAGATCGGCAGGGTGGCCGCGGCCTTCGACGACGTGCACCGCGAGGCGGTCCGGCTGGCCGCCGAACAGGCGCTGCTGCGGGGCAACGTCAACGCGATGTTCACCAACCTCTCGCGCCGCAGCCAGGGCCTCATCCAGCGCCAGCTCTCGCTCATCTCCGAGCTGGAGAGCCGCGAGGCCGACCCGGACCAGCTGTCGTCGCTGTTCAAGCTCGACCACCTCGCGACCCGCATGCGCCGTAACGGTGAGAACCTGCTGGTCCTCGCGGGCGAGGAGCCCGGCCGCCGCTGGACCCGGCCGGTGCCGCTGGTGGACGTGCTCCGCGCGGCCGCCTCCGAGGTGGAGCAGTACGAGCGCATCGAACTCAGCTCGGTCCCGGCGACCGAGGTCGCGGGCCGGGTCGTCAACGACCTCGTGCACCTGCTCGCCGAGCTGCTGGAGAACGCCACCTCGTTCTCCTCGCCGCAGACCAAGGTCAAGGTCACCGGTCACGCGCTGCCCGACGGGCGGGTGCTGGTCGAGATCCACGACACCGGTATCGGGCTCTCGCCCGAGGACCTGGCCGCGATCAACGAGCGGCTGGCCTCGCCGCCCACGGTCGACGTGTCGGTGTCCCGGCGCATGGGCCTGTTCGTGGTCGGCCGTCTGTCGCTGCGTCACGGCATCCGCATCCAGCTCCGGCCGTCCGACTCGGGCGGTACGACGGCGCTGGTCATGCTGCCGGTGGACGTCGCCCAGGGCAACCGCAAGCCCCAGCCGCAGGGCGCGGGCGGCAAGGCCGGTGCCCCCGGCCAGGGCGCCCCGGGTTCCGGCGGGCAGGGCAACGGCTCGGCGGGGCTGCTCGGTTCGCCGCCCCCGCGGCGGCAGGTCCCCGGTTCGGGTCCGCGCACCGCGCTGCCCGGCAACGGCAACGGCGGCGGCCTGCCGACCCGTCCGGCCGGTGCCGGTGCGGGTGCGGGTCCCTCGGGCCCGTCCGGAGGCGCCCCCTCCGCTCCGAACCTCTTCGAGGCGCCCGGACGCTCGGCCACCCCGCAGCGCAACGAGCCCCCGGCCGGATCCGGCGGCGGTGCGAATGACCGCGGCGGTTCCGGTGCCCGTCCCCCGCTGCCCTCGCGCGGCGACCAGGGACCGACGGTCGCGCCGCCGACCGGTGCGCCCCACCGCGCCGACGCGGGCGACCAGGGCAACCGTCCGGAGCTGCCCTCGCGCGACCCGGCACGTGAACTGCCCGGTCCGCAGGCGCAGCAGCCCGGCCCCAGCTGGGGCCGTCCCGAGGACGACTGGAATGCCGGGCGCCGGGACGCGGCCGACCGGCCGCGCGGGCACGAGGAGCCCGAGACCACGGGCCAGTACGAGCGTCCTGACCTTCTCTCCGCCCCCGGCCCCGGCCCCGGCCCGGGCGAGCGCCGCGATCCGTTCGGCAACCGCGGCCCCGGCGACACCGGCGAGCTGCCGCAGCTGAGCGACGGCCCCAACCTGTTCGAGCCGCGCCGCGGCCCGGGTGACACCGGCGAGTTCCCGCGCCCGGACTACGGACGCGGACCCGGCGACACCAGCGAGTTCCAGCGGCCCGACTTCGGCCGCGGTCCCGGTGACACCGGCGAGTTCGCCGTACCCGGCCAGGAGGGCCGCGGTCCGGGCGACACCGGGCAGTTCAGCCGCCCCGACTACGGACGCGGCCCCGGCGACACCAGCGAGTTCCAGCGGCCGGAGCTGGGCCAGGGGCCCGGCGACACCGGCCAGTTCCCGCAGGTGCGGGACGACCGGAACGGCCGCCAGGACGACAGCCTGCCGCCCGCCGGTCCCGGCGACGGCCGGACGCCGATATTCGACACCATCGAATCCACCTGGCTCCACCAGCCCGAAACCCCGGGCAACCAGGGCGACGCCGGGCAGTACACCGCCGAGCCGCCCGCCCCGGCTCCCGAACCGCCCGCCTCCGGGCGGCCCGCCTCGGCCGTTCCGCCCGCGCGGGACCGCGAGCCGCAGCAGCCGTCCTGGAACACCGGTGAGTACAACGGCATCGGGGCGAACGACACCGGGGCGAGCGGCACCAGCGCCCTGCGCGACACCAACGGAGTCCAGCGCGTCGGCGGCACGAACGGCACCAACGGCGCAGGGTTCCAGGGGCTCGGCAGTCAGGGGCTCGGCGGTGCCGGGGACGCGACGTGGCAGTCCTCGTCGGCCAACGACGAGCGCTGGCGCCGCGCCGGGCAGATCCGCGAGCCCGCCGCCGGCGGTATCACGTCGTCCGGCTTGCCACGGCGCGTACCCCGCGCGAATCTCGTGGAAGGCGCGGCCCAGCCGTCGCAGCAGCCCGAGCAGGTGGGGCCCCAGGTGTCTCGCGCGCCCGACGACGTGCGCGGGAGGCTGACCAACCTCCGCCGGGGGATTCAGCAGGGTCGTCGGGCCCAGCCCGGTCCCGACGGCAACCACGATCGCGGCGTAGGCCCGACTTACCAGCAGGAGCGTTAGTTGAGCCCGATGAGCCAGGCGGCGCAGAATCTGAACTGGTTGATCACCAACTTCGTGGACAACACCCCCGGGGTGTCCCACACGGTGGTGGTCTCCGCCGACGGACTCCTTCTGGCGATGTCCGAAGGCTTCCCCCGTGACCGAGCCGATCAACTGGCGGCGGTCGCCTCCGGCCTGACGTCCCTCACGACCGGGGCCTCGCGCATCTTCGAGGGCGGCACGGTCAACCAGACCGTCGTCGAGATGGAACGGGGCTTCCTGTTCATCATGTCCATCTCCGACGGCTCCTCCCTCGCCGTACTCGCCCACCCCGAGTGCGACATCGGCCTCGTCGGCTACGAGATGGCCCTGCTCGTCGATCGCGCGGGCAACGTCCTCACCCCCGACCTGCGCGCCGAATTGCAAGGCAGCTTGTTGAACTGACCCCCGACCGCCAGCCCGGCCGTACGGCCGGGCGCCCCCCACCGGCACCGACCGACGGCACAGTCGTCACCTTGTTGTCCGACCGGAGGACTCATGACCCCGCCCCCTGCCTCGACCGGCCCGTACGGCGGCCATCACCACTCGCCGTACGGGGGTGAAGGCGACCAGCCATTGGTGCGTCCCTACGCCATGACCGGAGGCCGGACCCGGCCGCGCTACCAGCTCGCCATCGAGGCACTGGTCAGCACCACGGCCGACCCCGCGCATCTGGCGGGACTGCTCCCCGAGCACCAGCGCATCTGCCATCTCTGCGGGGAGGTCAAGTCCGTAGCGGAGGTGTCGGCGCTGCTGAACATCCCCCTCGGGGTGGCGCGGATCCTGGTGGCCGACCTGGCGGAAGCCGGCATGGTGGCCATTCACCAGCCGGGGGGCAGCTCGGAAACGGGCGGTACGCCGGATGTGACACTGCTCGAAAGGGTGCTCAGTGGACTTCGCAAGCTCTAGCGGCGGCGCCCCGCCCGCCCGCACGACCACCTCGGCGAAGATCGTGGTGGCGGGCGGCTTCGGCGTGGGCAAGACCACGTTCGTCGGCGCGGTCTCGGAGATCAACCCGCTGCGTACCGAAGCCGTGATGACGTCCGCCTCGGCGGGCATCGACGACCTGAGCCATGTGCAGGACAAGACCACGACGACCGTGGCGATGGACTTCGGCCGCATCACGCTCGACGACGACCTGATCCTGTACCTGTTCGGCACCCCCGGACAGGACCGGTTCTGGTTCATGTGGGACGACCTGGTCCGCGGCGCCATCGGCGCCATCGTCCTCGTCGACACCCGCCGCCTCGCCGACTGCTTCCCCGCCGTCGACTACTTCGAGAACTCCGGACTGCCCTTCGTCATCGCCCTCAACGGCTTCGACGGACACCAGCCCTACGCTCCGGAGGAAGTCCGCGAGGCGCTGCAGATCGGCCCGGACACCCCGATCATCATCACGGACGCCCGCCACCGCAGCGAGACCAAGAGTGCCCTTATCACCTTGGTCGAGCACGCGTTGATGGCCCGGCTCAAGTAGGGGCAGATCGCCGGAGGTTGTCCGACAGCGAAGGTACGAGCGGGCTGTGTCCAACGACACGGCCCGCTCGTACCTTCATAACGTTTCGACAGAGAAAAACGCGGCTCTTCGACACGGAGCGCATGCGGGCGACTCCGCTGAGCACTCAATTAGTTCGGCATTTGACATGCCTCACCCTTAACGCCCGTTTTATCTCTGGTCTAGACAACAGACTGAGCGGTTTGCACAGTGTTTGGAAAGCACCAGCGGGGCGTGCTGGAATTCGCTGAACTGGGCAGTAGAGGGCTCAACTGGGAACGGCACGAGATCGGTGCCGACGCCGAGAGGTTTTGGTCGAGTGAGGCGAAGCACGCCGGACCCCGCGCAAGAAGCGCGAGGGAACTTCACCCCGCCGCCGCGTACACGCACTGCGGCACCGCCCGCAGACGCGTCGGATCCGCCCGCCCCCACCGGTGGCCGGATCACCCCGCGGAACTGGGGGGTGCGCACGCGGCTTTACGCCATTTTGCTCATCCCCGTGCTGGTGGCGCTGGTTTTCGGTGGCTTCCAGGTGCAGGCGTCGTTCGCCACCTGGAACGAGGCGCAGGACGCGGAGCGCACCGCCAAGCTGGTCCGGGCCGCCGAGAGCTACGCCCACGCCCTGGTCGACGAGCGTGACCGCACCGCGGGACCGCTGCTGACGGGCACCAACGAGGACGTGGTGCGCAAAATGCGCGCGACGACCGACGCGATGAAGAAGCAGTTCGACGACGCGGCCGCCGACATGCCGCAGACGGCGACCCTCAAGCGCCGTCTCAAGGCGTTCCGGGCGACCGAACCCCAGCTGGCGGCGCTGCGGCGGAACGCCTACACCGACCGGCTGGGCGCGGTGAAGACCGAAGAGGGCTACGTCGGCGTCGAGCACTCGCTGATCGAGTTCGCGAACGAACTGGGTCTGGGCACCGGCAACATCACCTCCTACGGCCGCACCGTCTACGCGGTCTCGCTGGCCAAGGGCGCCGAGTCGCTGCAGCGCTCCATCGGTACGCATCTGCTGGTCAAGCCGGGTCCTTCGGCGGCCGACCGCAAGACCCAGCTGACCGCTTTCGGCAGCTATGTCTACCTGGAGGGCATCGCCCTCGGGGAGTTCAACGCCGCCGGTACCCCGGAGGACGTAACCCGTCTGGAAGACACCCTCACCGCGGCCAAGAAGCGGGCTGACGAGCAGGGCGCCGCGGCGAAGCAGAAGGCCGAGTCGGAGGGGAAGACGTACACCGAACCGCCCTCCATGGACCGGATGGTCCAGGCCATTGCCGGTGGTTCGTCACCCAAGGACCTGGCGGACCAGGGCATCACCCCGGACACCTGGTTCACCGCGTCCACGGTCAAGTTCGACGCGTACCGCGACGCCGAGCAGAACCTCGTCGACAAGGCCGTGAACGAGGCATCGCAAATATCCGCGAACGCAAAGCAGGACACGATCGTGAACTCCGCGATCGTGCTCGTCGCCCTGCTCGTGGCGTTCATCGTGGCCGGCCGGATGGCCCGCTCGATGAGCCACAGCATGCTCCAGCTGCGCAACGCCGCCTTCGACGTCGCCGAGCAGCGGCTGCCCATGGTGGTCGACCAGCTCTCCCGCACCGACCCGGGCCGGGTGAACACCCGGGTCACCCCGATCCCGATCAACACCAAGGACGAACTGGGCGAGGTCGCCCGCGCCTTCGACCAGGTGCACCGCGAGGCGATCCGTCTCGCGGCCGAGCAGGCGATGCTGCGGGGCAACGTCAACGCGATCTTCACCAACCTTTCCAGTCGCAATCAGGGGCTGATCGAGCGGCAGCTCACCCTGATCTCGGAACTGGAGAGCCGGGAGGCCGACCCGGACCAGCTGGAGCACCTCTTCCGGCTGGACCACCTGGCCACCCGTATGCGCCGCAACGGCGAGAACCTGCTGATCCTCGCGGGCGAGGAGCCGGGCCGCCGCTGGAACCAGCCGGTGCCGCTGATCGACGTGCTGCGCGCCGCCTCGTCCGAGGTGGAGTCGTACGAGCGGATCGAACTGGCCGGGATCTCCGAGAGCGAGATCCACGGCACGGCGGTGACCGACCTCGTCCATCTCCTCGCCGAGCTGCTGGAGAACGCCACCACCTTCTCCTCGCCGCACACCAAGGTGCGGGTCACCGCGACCCGGCTGCCGGACGGCCGGGTGGTCGTCGAGATCCACGACAAGGGCATCGGCCTGACCGCCGAGGACTTCGCCGACATCAACCACAAGCTGGCCAAGCCGCCGACCGTGGACGCCGCGGTCTCCCAGCGCATGGGCCTGTTCGTGGTCGGCCGCCTCGCCGACCGGCACGGCATCCGGGTGCAGCTGCGCCCGGCCGGTGAGCAGGCGGGCACCACCTCGCTGGTGATGCTGCCCGAGGCGATCACCCACGGCGGTGGCGGCGAGGAGCTGCCCCAGGAGGACTTCACGGTCTCCCGGCTCGCTCCGGAGCCGGAGCCGCAGCCCACGTACACCGCCGAGGACGCCGCGCTGTCCTCCCGTACGGCCGCCGAGCTGGGCTTCGACGACTCGTCATACGCCCAGGAGCTGGGCTTCAACAACGCGTCGTACGGCCAGGAGCAGCCTCAGCGGCAGTACGGCGGGATGCAGGCCATGCAGCCCGAGCAGGAGCCCCGGCACGACCCGGCCGGGCCCGATCTGCTGGCCCAGCCCGGTCCCGATCTGCTGGCCCAGCCGGGGCCGGGACCGGCCGCTCCCGGGTACCAGGATTCCGCCTTTTCTGAACCGGAAGCGGACTTCACTGCCCAGACGGAGCCGGAACAGCAGCCGTATGTCGGCTACAACTCACCTTCCCAGCAGGGAGAGTGGGGCGATTCCGGATCTTTTGAAAACCCCTTCGCGTCGCAGTTCGGGACGCAAACGGAATCGGGACCCGGCGGTCCCGAAGTTTCCCGGGACCGCGTAGAGTTCCACCGTCCGGGCCCCTCTCCGAGCGGCGTCCACTCGATGACCGACGCGGGGCTCCCGCGCCGCGACAGGCAGTGGCAGCCGTCCGAGGAGACAGGGGCACAGGCGGCAGTCGGGGAGCCGGCGGCGCCCGCGGCGCCGGAACGGCCGCGGCAGGCCCCGCAGGAGGACGGTAACCGGTGGCAGTCGGAGAACGACCAGCGCTGGCACCGTGCCGAACAGCTCCGTGAGCCGAAGGCCGGCGGAGTCACCTCCTCCGGTCTGCCCCGGAGGGTGCCCAAGGCCAACCTGGTCGAGGGTGCCGCGGAGCCCACCGGACAGGGTGGCCCCCAGGTCTCCCGGGCCCCGGAGGACATCCGCGGCAGGCTCAGCAACCTGCGCAGCGGCATCCAGCGGGGACGCGACGCGGGATCCGGGATCCCCCCGCGTGACCAGCATGACCAACAGGGCTTCGGCCCCGGCAGCACCTACGATCAGGAGCGTTAGTGTGAGCCCGATGAGCCAGGCGGCGCAGAACCTGAACTGGTTGATCACCAACTTCGTGGACAACACCCCCGGGGTGTCCCACACGGTGGTGGTCTCCGCCGACGGACTCCTTCTGGCGATGTCCGAAGGCTTCCCCCGTGACCGAGCCGATCAACTGGCGGCGGTCGCCTCCGGCCTGACCTCGCTCACCGCCGGAGCCTCCCGCATCTTCGAAGGCGGCGCGGTCAACCAGACCGTCGTCGAAATGGAACGAGGCTTCCTCTTCATCATGTCCATCTCCGACGGCTCCTCCCTCGCCGTACTCGCCCACCCGGAGTGCGACATCGGCCTCGTCGGCTACGAGATGGCCCTGCTCGTCGATCGCGCGGGCAACGTCCTCACCCCCGACCTGCGCGCCGAATTGCAAGGCAGTCTTCTCAACTAGCAAACATGGAGTGCGTTTCGCGCCACCGCGCCATAGGGTGCGGTGGCGCGACCGGCCGACAGGCACGTTGGAGTTGGAGGAGGAAACGTGGCAACGCCCCCTAGCGGATATCCGTACGGCCATGGGCAGCCGTCCGAACCGCGCGGAGAAGCCCCGATGAAGCGCTTCAACTTCCCCTCCGCGCCCAGCCGCCAGACCCGCTCTCCGTACCCGGGCGAACAGTCCTGGGATTACCCGGGCGAGCAGCCCCAGGAGCCGATGCCCCCGCAGCCCCACATCCCACAGGGGCAGCAGGACCTCTACGCGCCCTCCTACGCGCCTCCCGAGAGTCCGATGTACGAACCACCGCAGCCACCCCGCATCCAGCCCGTACAGCCGCCTCAGCGCCTCGCACCGGAACCTTCCCCCACGGGGGGCGCGCATAACCCCCTGGTGCGGCCGTACGCCATGACCGGGGGCCGTACCCGGCCCCGGTACCAGCTCGCCATCGAGGCACTGGTACACACCACGGCCGATCCCAGCCAGCTCCAGGGCCAGCTGCCCGAGCACCAGCGGATCTGCCAACTGTGCCGTGAGATCAAGTCGGTCGCCGAGATCTCCGCACTGCTCACCATCCCCCTCGGCGTCGCCCGGATCCTCGTAGCCGACCTGGCCGAGGCCGGGCTCGTCGCCATTCACCAGCCCGGCGGCGACGAGTCCGCCGGCGGCCAGCCTGACGTGACACTGCTCGAAAGGGTGCTCAGTGGACTTCGCAAGCTCTAGCGGTGCAGCCCGCTCCACCACCTCCGCGAAGATCGTGGTGGCGGGCGGCTTCGGCGTGGGCAAGACCACGTTCGTCGGCGCGGTCTCGGAGATCAACCCGCTGCGTACCGAAGCCGTGATGACGTCCGCCTCGGCGGGCATCGACGATCTCACCCACGCGCCGGACAAGACCACCACCACGGTGGCCATGGACTTCGGCCGCATCACGCTCGACCAGGACCTGATCCTGTACCTGTTCGGCACCCCCGGACAGGACCGGTTCTGGTTCATGTGGGACGACCTGGTCCGCGGCGCCATCGGCGCCGTCGTCCTCGTCGACACCCGCCGCCTCGCCGACTGCTTCCCCGCCGTCGACTACTTCGAGAACTCCGGACTGCCCTTCGTCATCGCCCTCAACGGC
>NZ_JBHWJI010000012.1:0-198886 GCF_042731515.1 Streptomyces sp. NPDC059850 | reverse complement strand
GCCGGGACGTCGTCGTCCTGCCGTACGCGGACCCCGATCTGGGCCCCCGGGCCCCCCCCGGGCACCCCCCCCCCCTCGGGCGGGGGCGCCCCCCGGCCCCCCCCGCCCCCCCCGGCCCATAAAAACCCCCCCCCCTCACCCCCACCACCCGGCCCCCCCCCACGCGGGCTGGGGGGGGCGGGCGCCGTACATCCCGGGGCCATTCCGCGGCCGGGAGATCACCGTCGCAGGGCCCGGCAGAGAAATGCGTTGCCGCACCCTTGCGCGGGTTGGCATGCTCGCGGCCGTGACCACGGCACACGAATCCCCCGATGCCACCATCGTCATAGCCGTCAGTGTGCGCGACCTACCGCCTCGCGACTACCAGGCTTCCGAGGAAGCCGGAACCTTGTGGCAGCTCGCCGTCCTCCCGGCACTCCAGTCCCGCGGCCTGGGAACGCTGCTGATCCGAACCGCCGAGCAAAGGATGAGGAACCGCGGCAGGCGCGGGGCCGAACTCGCCGTCGAGGAGAACAACCCTCGAGCACGCGCCCTGTACGAACGCCTGGGCTACGCCGCCTACGCCCGCAAGCCCGATGCCTGGGACGAGGAAGGACCTGACGGGGCGATCCGCCGCCACGAGACGATGTGCGTTCTTATGCGAAAGGGCCTTTGAATCCAGAGCCTTCAGCACTGTTCTCATCGCAGACGCCCAGGCGGTCACAGGTTGACCATGTGGCCCGCGAGGCCGTGTACCGCCTCCTTCACCGCTTCGCCGAGGGTGGGGTGGGCGTGGATGTTGCGGGCCAGTTCGTGGACCGTCAGGTCCCATTGCTGTGCGAGGGTGAGTTCCGGCAGCAGTTCGGTGACCTCGGGGCCGATGAGGTGGCCGCCGAGGAGTTCGCCGTGGCGGCCGTCGCTGATGAGCTTCACGAAGCCGCCGGGGTCGCCCAGGCCGTGGGCCTTGCCGTTGGCGGTGAACGGGAAGGTGGCGACCTTGACGTCGAAGCCGCGTTCGCGGGCCTGGGCCTCGGTCCAGCCGAAACTGGCGATCTGGGGCTGGCAGAAGGTGGCGCGCGGGATCATCACGTAGTCGAGTTCCATGGTCTCCGCGCCGCCGATGGTCTCCGCCGCGACGATGCCCATCGCCTCGGCGGCGTGGGCGAGCATCAGCTTGGCGGTCACGTCGCCGACCGCGAAGATGTGCGGCACGCTCGTGCGGCACCGGCCGTCGACGTCGATGGCGCCCCGGTCGGTCAGCCGGACCCCGGCGCGCTCCAGCCCGTAGCTCTCCACCCGTGGCCGGAAGCCGATCGCCTGCAGGACCTTCCCGGCCTGCAGGGTCTGGCGCTGGCCGCCCGTGGTGACCATGACCTTGACGGCGGCGCCCGAGTCGTTGATCGCCTCGACGCGGGTGGAGGTGAGGATGTTGATGCCGAGCCTGCGGTAGCGGCGGGTCAGCTCGGCGGAGACGTCCTCGTCCTCCAGGGGCACGATCCGGTCCAGGAACTCCACGAGCGTCACCTGCACCCCGTAGCTGTGCATGATGTACGCGAACTCGACGCCGATGGCGCCCGCGCCCGCGATCAGGACGCTGCCGGGCAGGTCCGGGGCGAGAATCTGCTCCTCGTAGGTGACCACCCGCTCGCTGAGCGAGGTGCCGGGCAGCAGGTGGGCGGTGGCTCCGGCCGCGATGACGCAGTGGTCGAACGAGACGGCCTCCACCCGGCCGTCGGCGAGCGCGACCCGCAGTGTGTGGGGGTCGGTGAAGGTGCCCCGCCCGTCGTACTGCGTGATCTTGTTCTTCTTCATCAGGTAGTGGATGCCTTTGACCCGGCCGTCCGCCACCCTGCGGCTGCGGTCGTACGCCGCCCGATAGTCGAGGCTCAGCTCGCCGTTCACCCGAATGCCGAAGGTGTCGGCCTCGTGGGTGAGCAGATGGGCCAGCTCGGCGTTGCGCAGCAGGGCCTTGGACGGGATGCATCCGACGTTCAGGCAGACGCCGCCCCAGAACCGCTCCTCGACGACGGCCGTGCGCAGGCCCAGCTGTGCGGCGCGGATCGCCGCCACATAGCCGCCCGACCCCGCCCCCAGGACCACGACGTCAAAATGTGCGCTCATGCGTCGCACCTTAGACATTAGAGTCGGGGTATGGCTTCAGACGAGGGGTCCGTTCGGGTCGACAGCTGGATCTGGTCGGTGCGGCTCACCAAGACGCGGTCGCTCGCCGCGTCGGCCGCCCGGGCCGGGCACGTCCGCGTCAACGGGGAGCGCGTCAAGCCCGCCCAGGCGGTGCGGCAGGGTGACGAGGTACGGCTGCGCCACGCGGGGCGGGACCGGGTCGTGGTGGTGTCGCGGATCGTGCGCAAGCGGGTCGGGGCGGCCGTGGCGGTCGAATGCTACGTCGACAACAGCCCGCCCCCGCCGCCGAAGGAGCAGACCGTGCCCGTCGCGCTGCGCGACCGTGGCGCGGGCCGCCCGACCAAGCGGGACCGGCGTGAGATGGAGCGGTTGCGGGGGCTGTGACCCCCGGGGGTACGGGCCGCTTCGGTCACGCGATGGCGATCCGTACCGGGCCGCCGTGCGCGTCGGCCCGGGTGATCCACTCGGCGGACAGATGGAGCGGGCGGCCGGGGGCCACGGTGCGCGGGACGCGCTGCCGGTGCAGGGTGCGGCCGTCCTGGCGGACCGTGAGCACCGGCCGGGTGAGGAACGCGGCGGTGCGCAGCGTGAAGCGGCGATACGGCGGGGGCGGGCCATCCGGGGCGATCCGGCCCGGCGCCACCCAGCGCAGCGGCGCGTCGGTCCGGACCGGCAGCGGGGCCTCCGGCCACGGCTCACCGGCCAGGTGGCGCAGCACGGGTCCGGCGGCGAACCGGCCGTCCAGCGCGGCGGTGGCGGCCGTCTCGACGGGGTGCAGCAGATTGCCCACCGCGAAGACCCCGGGTGCGCTCGTACGGAACCCCGTGTCGGTCTCCGGCCCCCGGGTGCCGGGGTCGAGGGGGATTCCGGCGCCGCGGGCCAGTTCGTGGTCGGGGATCCAGTCGCCGGTGAACACCACGGTGTCGCAGCCGATGGTCGCGGTCCGGCCGTCCCGGTGCGCCACGCCGACACCCGTCAGCCGGTCCCGGCCGGTCAGCCCGGTCACGGTGGTGTCGGTGAGCAGCGGGACGCCGTGGCGCAGCCGGGCGGCGAGGTGGCGCGCCGGATGGGCCTGATGGCGGGGCAGGCCGGTGACCAGGGCGGCGACCTCGACGCCGGCGGTGTGGAGGGTGTCGACCGCGGAGTAGCCGACGCGTTCGGCCCCTACGACGACGGCGCGGCGGCCGATGCTCTGGAGGTGCACATGGACGGCTTGCTGCAGCTGCCCGGTGGTGTAGACGCCCGCGGGCCGGGTGCCGGGCACGAGGCGGGCACTGCGGGGACGTTCGCGGGCGCCGGTGGCGAGGACCACGGCCCTGGCGGTGACGCGCTCAAGACCGGTCGGCGCGGTGAGGTCCACGGTGCGCGGTCCGGCCCATCCGGTGGCGGTGACGCCGGTGCGCAGGCTGACCCCGGCGCGCAGCGCGGCGGCGATGTGGCGGCGGGCGTAGTCGGGGCCGCTGAGCAGCCGGTGCAGATCGCGCGGGCCGAATCCGGTGTGGTGGCAGTGGCGGGGGATGCCCCCGGCGTGCTGCTCGCGGTCGATGACCTGGACGGTGGCCACTCCGGCTTCGGCCAGCCGGGTGGCGGTGGCGAGTCCGGCGGGTCCGGCGCCGATGACCAGGACGTCCACGGTGCGGTGCGTACGGTCGGTGTGATCGGTGGTCGTCATCGGCCAGCCTCCTCGAACTGGGCACGTACGGCGGCGCCGCAGTAGAAGCTCTGGCAGCGGCCGCCCAGCGCGCGGGTGCGGCGCCGCAGCCCGTCGAGCGAGCCCGGGGGCACGGTGGCGCGCAGCGCGTCGCGGATCTCGCCGCGGGTGACGCGCTCGCAGTGGCAGACGACGGTGCCGTACGCGGGGTCGGCGGCGATGAGGTCGGCGCGCTGGTAGGGGCGGGCGAACGCCTCGCCGATGTTCGGCATGCGGGGTGGTGCGAGGTCCCGCGCGGGGCCCGGGTCGAGGCCGCAGTCGGTGAGGAGGTCTCGTACGTGGGCGGCGATGGCCATCGAGGCGGTCAGCCCGGTGGAACGGATGCCGCCGACGGCCACGTAGGCCTGTTCGGGGTGGGCACGGATCTGGAAGTCGGCGTGTTCGGTGGCGGCGCGCAGCCCCGCGTAGACCGCGGTGACCTCCTCGTCCAGCAGCTCGGGCATGATGCGGGCGCCCTTGTCGCGGAGCAGGGAGAGCCCGGTGGCCGTGGAGCCGGTGGCGTGCTTGTCGTCGAGGTCTTCGGCGGTGGGGCCGAGCATGACGTTGCCGTAGACGGTGGGCGCCACCAGTACGCCCTTGCCGAGGGCCGTGGGCACCGGCAGCAGGATGTGGCCGACCAGGCCGCGGGCGAACTTGTCGAAGACGATGAGCTGGCCACGCCTGGGGGTGACGCTGAACTCGGTGTGGCCGAGCCGCCGGTCGATCTCGTCCGCGTACAGTCCGGCGGCGTTGACCAGGTAGCGGGCGCGCAACGGGCCACGGGTGGTGGCGATCTCGTGGTGGCCGTATGTGGTGATGGCTTCCGCGGCGCAGTTGAGGTGCAGGTCGACGCCACCGCGCACCGCCTGGGTGGCGTAGGCGAGGGTGGTCGTCCAGGGGCAGATGATGCTCTCGCCGGGGACTTCGAGGGCGCCGAGGGCGCCGGGGCCCAGATGCGGTTCGCGCGCGTACACCTCGTCGGCGGCGAGGATCCGGGTGTCGTGGCAGTCGTTGCGTACGGCCTTCTCGGCGAGGGCGGGCAGGGCGGCGAGCTGTTCGGTGTCCCAGGCGACGAGCAGGGCGCCGAGCGGTTCCACCGGGATGCCCGCCTCGGCGGCGTAGGTGTTCAGCCGCTGGTAGCCCTCGCGCACCAGTCGGGCTTCCAGGGTGCCGGGAGTGGCGTCGAAACCGGTGTGCAGGATCGCGGTGTTGGCCTTCGAGGTGCCGTCGCCGACGTCGTCGGAGGCCTCTACGAGGGCGATGCGCAGCCGGTGCGCGGCGAGTTCGCGGGCGATGGCGGTGCCGACCACCCCGGCGCCGATGATGGCCACGTCGTAGACCTCGCCGGGAAGGTCACCCGTGGTCGTTACGGTCATGCTGGGTTCCTTGGCTCCTGGTGCGGTGGATCGGACACGGGTCAGCTGCTCAGTGGCGGGTCAGCAGCGCGGCCACGGCCGACCGGAAACCGGCCCGGCGCTCGGCGGCCTCGTCCGCGCTGATCCGCGGGGTGTAGACGGCGGCCGGTTTCCACTCCGGGACGGCCCTAGCGAGCGGCAGCCCGGGGTCCAGTCCCAGCCGGGCGACGGCGCCCACGCCGAGGGCCGTCACATCGGGTAGGGCGGACACTTCGACGGGCAGTTGCAGCAGGTCGGCCTGGGCCTGCATGAGCAGCGCGGAGCGGGTGAGGCCCCCGTCCGCCCGGAGGGTGGTGAGCGGCGCGCCCAGGTCGGCGGCGGCCGCGTCGGCGATCTCGGCCACCTGCGCGGCGATGCCCTCGCACAGGGCGCGCACCAGATGCCCGGCGGTGGTGTCGAGGCCGAGGCCGGTCACCGAGCCCCGGAGGTCGCCGCGCCACCAAGGGGCGGCGAGTCCGGCGAGCGACGGTACGAACGTCACTCCCCCGGTGTCCGGCACGGAGCCGCCCACCGGGTCGAGGTCCCTGGGTCCGCCGATCACGCCCAGACCGGTGAGCCAGTGCACGGCGGAGGCGGCGGTGTACACCTGTCCGTCGAGGCAGTAGCTGGTGTTCCCGCCGAGCCGCCAGGCCACGCAGCTCACCAGGCCACTGGTGCCACGGCGGGGCCGGGGCCCGGTCTGGGCGAGCAGGAACGCACCCGTGCCGTACGTGCATTTGGCGGCGCCGGGCTCGGTGACGCTCTGGGCCAGCAGGGCGGCCTGCTGGTCGACGAGGAGTCCGGTGAGCGGGATCTCGCCGCCGAAGGCGGTGGTGGTCCCGGCCATGGTGTCCGCGTCGACGACCCGGGGAAGCTGTTCGGCCGTCAGGCCGTAGAGGTCCAGCGCCTCCGGGGACCATACGACGCGGTCGAGGTCGAGCAGCCCGGTGCGCCCCGCGGTGGCCGCGTCGGTGACGAACGCGCCGGTGAGCTGGTGGATCAGCCAGACGTCGCTGGTGGTGACGACGCCCTCGCGGGTCCGGTGGCGGCGCAGCCAGGCCATCTTGGGCGCGGCGAAGTACGGGTCGAGGGGCAGCCCCGTGAGGTGGCGCAGGGTGTCGGCGTGTTCCGCGAGGTCCGCGCACACCGTCTCCGCCCGCCGGTCCTGCCACACCAGGGCGTCGGTCAGCGGGGCGCCGGTCGCGGGGTCCCACACCAGCACCGTCTCGCCCTGGTTGGCGAGGCCGACCGCCACCACCGGCTCACCGGCCCGCGCGAGGGCCTGACGTCCGGCGTCGACGACCGACGCGAGCAGGTCGGCGGGGTCGACCTCGACCAGCCCGCCGGGGAGGTGGCGCGGGTGCACGGCCACCTCGGCGGAGCCGAGCACACCACGCTCCGGGCAGAGGACCAGCGCCTTGGTGCCCGAGGTGCCTTGGTCGACGGCGAGCACCGCTCCGGTCGCGGGGCCCGTGGGTGCGCGGTGGGGACGCTCTGGGACAGGCAGCATGTCCGGTTCTTCGGTGGAGGGTCTTCGGCGGTGGGGCTTCGGTGGCGGCGTAGATCTTGGCTGAAAGCGTGGTGCAGCGACGAGGCGGCGTCAAGACCGCACGTCCGGCGCCCGCTTGCCGCGTCCGGCCCACGGCCGCGCCCCGGACGCGGGCCCAGGCCCCCTTGAGTCATGGCGGGATGGCTATAGGATCCCGGGCATCCACTCGTCAGGCCCTGGAATTTGTCGCGCCCGGTCCATCACGCTCCGTCCGAAAGTCATCCGATGCCCGAGGAAGTGTTCCGCCCCGTCTACCACCCGGCGGGCTACGACAGCGGACTGCGCAGCGCGCTGCAGGACGTGCGCACGGGGCGTTGGATAGCCATGCGCGACCTGCTGGCCGGGACCCCGACCTGGGCCCAGTGGACGCAGCGCACCCAGGTGCTGGCCGCGGTGGCGGCGGGGTCGAATGTGGTGGAGGCGTGGCGGGCCGAGGAACCCCGGTGTGTCGCCGCGCTGGTGATGCACACCCGGGTGGCCGTGGAGCGGACGGTGCGCGCCCATCGCGAGGGGCACCAGCGCACCCGCGAGCTGTGGCGGGAGGCGTGGGAGTCCTGCCAGCTGGCCGCGCACAACTCCCCGGCGGACCCGGTCCCCTGGGTCTGTCTGCTGGCGCTCGCTCAGCTCGACAAGGAACAGCGGCAGCCGGAGCACCGGACGAACCCGCCGGGGCCGTTGCTGTTCCCCGGCCCGTGGGGGCTGCTGGCGGAGGCCGACCGGCGCGATCCGCACAACCGCGAGGCGTACCACCGGATGCTGCAGTTCGTGTACGCGCGGCGGGCGGGCGGTTCGCTGGCCGAGGCGGTCAACTTCGTGCAGTGGGTGGTCTCGGGGGCGCCCAAGGGCTCCCCGCTGCATGTGCTGCCGCTGTACGTCCACGTCGAGCGGTACCGCGAGGAACGGGGCTACGAGAAGGCCCTGGACCTGCACTGGGCCACCGAGGACGCGGCGCGGGACGCCGACAAGGCGCTGCGGCTCTGGTTCGACCACGCGGACCGGGAGACCAGCTCGCTGCTGGACCTCAACCATCTGGCGCACGCCCTGTGGGGCGCGCTGCAATTCCCCGAAGCGGCCCGGGTCTTCGAGATGCTGGGGCCGTATTTCACCCCACTCCCCTGGGCTTATCGCACGCCCGACGCGAATGACCGCGCACAGGCCGAGGACATGTTCCTGCGCGCCCGGGTCCGCTGCCTCGCGGGCGCCCGCGAGAACAGACCCGGCTCCAACCGCTGAGCCGTTCTTCCCTTCCGCCATTCCCGCCTCTGCTGACCGTCCCCGTTTCCCCTTTTCCGGAGGTACGTTCATGTCCACGCCCTGGTCGCGTTCCGTTTCCGCACCGCAGCGGGACGAGGAACAGAGACTGCGCGAGCTGGGATATCAGCCGGTTCTGGCCCGCCGCATGGGGAGCTTCGGCAATTTCGCGATCAGCTTCTCGGTCATCTCCATTCTGTCCGGCTGCATGACCCTGTACGGGTTCGGCCTGGACACCGGCGGCCCCTCGGTCATGCTGTGGGGCTGGGCCGGTGTCGGTCTGTTCGTGCTGTGCGTGGGTCTGGCACTGGCAGAGGTCACCAGCGCGTATCCGACCTCCGGCGCGCTCTATTACATGGCCGACCGGCTCGGGGGCCGCGCCTGGGGCTGGTACACCGGCTGGCTCAATCTGCTGGGGCTGCTGGGCGCGATCGCCGGTATCGACTACGGCGCGGCCCAGTTCACCGGGGCGCTGCTCAATCTGCAGTGGGGGTTCGAGCCCACTCCCCGCTCGACCATGGTTATTTTTGTCTGCATTCTTCTGCTGCATGCCACACTGAACCTGTTCGGAGTGCGTCTGGTCAGTGTGCTCAACTCGATCAGTGTGTGGTGGCACTTGGCCGGGGTCGCGGTCATCGTCGGGGCGCTGGCGATCATTCCGTCCCACCACCAGTCGCCGGAGTTCGTGTTCACCGAATTCGTCAACAACACCGGCTGGTCGAATCCCCTGTATGTGACCGCCATCGGCCTGTTGCTCGCCCAGTACACCTTTTCCGGCTACGACGCCTCGGCGCATCTGTCCGAGGAGACGTCCAACGCCTCCGTGTCCGCCGCACGCGGCATCGTGCGGGCCATCTGGGTGTCCTGGGTGGCCGGGTTCGTGCTGCTGGCGGGGCTGACGTTCGCCATCCAGGACTACGCGGGCACGCAGGCGAGCGCCACCGGGGTGCCGCCCGCGCAGATCCTCATCGACGCCCTCGGCACCGGCGGCGCCACGGCCATGCTGCTCATCGTCATCGCCGCGCAGCTGTTCTGCGGCAACGCGGAGGTGGCGGCGGCCAGCCGGATGGTGTTCGCGTTCAGCCGGGACGGCGCGCTGCCGGGTTCCCGGCTGTGGCGGCGGGTCAGCGCCCGTACCC
Organism: Streptomyces sp. NPDC059850; assembly: GCF_042731515.1. NCBI lineage: Bacteria > Bacillati > Actinomycetota > Actinomycetes > Kitasatosporales > Streptomycetaceae > Streptomyces > Streptomyces sp. NPDC059850. The sequence continues at coordinate 189,742 of NZ_JBHWJI010000012.1, read as the reverse complement.
AGACGCCGGTGCTCGCGGTGTGGCTGTCGGTCGCGGTGGCGTGTCTGCTGGCCCTGCCGTCCCTGTACTCGGAGACCGCGTACGGCGCGGTGACGGCCATCAACGTCATCGGCATCACCCCCGCCTACGCGATCCCCGTCTTCCTGCGGCTGCGCGCCGGTGACCGGTTCGAGAAGGGGCCGTGGCATCTGGGCCGCTGGAGCAAACCGATCGGCTGGGTGGCCGTGGTGTGGGTGGCGCTCGTGACGGTGCTGTTCTGCCTGCCGCAGTCCAGCCCGGTGACGGCCGATTCGATGAACTACGCGTCGATCGCGCTGGCCGCGGTGCTGATCCTGGCCACCATCTGGTGGTTCGTCGCGCGCCGTTCGTACAACACGCCCTCCGCCTATGGCTCCGCCCGCGAGGAGGCCGAGATCGCCGAGGGCATCGTATGAGCCGGGTCTGATCCGGAGGCTCGTCCGAGTCCGCGAGGCGGTGGGGCCGGGTGCGCAGATACGTTTCTGCGCACCCGGCCCCACCGTACGTCGCGCACGATCACTAATCGCCGCGCAGCAGCGACGAGACCGGGGGCCGCTCGCGCTTCGCGCCGTACGCGAGGAAGTACGCCGGGGCCCGCTTGAGCCAGGGCGCCTTCGTCAGCACCTCCGCCAGCCGCAGCGGCTTCCAGCCGTCGCCGAACGGTGACCGCCCCGCCAGCAGCGGCGCGATGACCCGGGCGTGGGCGGTGCGCTGGAGCGCCTGGGTGCCCGCGGCGGTGGGCCAGCGGCGGCGCTGGACGGCGCGGACGTCGTGCAGGCCCACCGTGCCGTCGCGCAGCGGCCAGGCCAGATGCCGGGCGGCGGCGACGGCGTCCTCGACGGCGAGGTTGATGCCGATGCCGAAGACCGGCGACATGGCGTGCGCCGCGTCGCCGATGCACAGCAGCCCGGGGCGGTGCCAGCGGTGCAGCCGGTCCAGCCGTACGTCCAGCAGCTTCACCTCGTCCCAGGAGCGCAGCTCCGGATCGCGGTCGCCCATCCACGGGTTGGCGGCCGCGAAGGCGGTCAGAAAGCGGTCCAGACCGGCGGCGCGGCGGGTCGCGTCGGTGCCCTTGGGGATCAGCACGGCGCACTGCCAGTAGTCGCCGCGGTCGATCATGGCGGTCAGGAAGCGGTCGCCGACGTTGCCCACCAGCCCCCTCGGATCGCCCTCGTGCCGTGGCAGCCGGAGCCACCACGCGTCCATCGGGCAGGGGAATTCCCGCAGCCCCAGCTCGGGCAGCTGCCGGGCCAGCGAGCCACGGCCGTCGCAGGCCACGGTGAGGGAGGCCCGCAACTCACCGGTGTCGCCGTCGGCGGTGCGGTAGCGCACCCCGGTGATCCGGCCACCCTCCCGGAGGAACGAGGTGGCCTCGGTATTCATCCGCAGCCGGAACGACGGCTCCTTCCCGGCCTCGTCCGCCAGCAGGTTCAGCAGATCCCACTGCGGCACCATCGCGACGTAGTTGTACGGGCCCGGCAGCGCGCTCAGATCGCCGACGGTGAACAGCTCGCCGTCCACGCCGATCGGCAGCTGCACGGAGTGCACATGGCGCTGCGGCAGCGAGGCGAACCGCTCGGCCAGGCCCAGTTCCTCCAGCAGTGACAGGGTGCTGGGGTGCACGGTGTCGCCACGGAAGTCGCGCAGGAAGTCACCGTGTTTCTCCAGGACGGTGACCTCCACGCCCGCCCGGGCCAGCAGCAGCCCGAGGACCATCCCGGCGGGACCGCCGCCCACCACGCAACATGTGGTCCGCTCCATCGATGTGCTCCCTTCGGCGTGCTTGCGGGGGCCGTTCCTTATCAGTTCCCTCCCGGTGCCCGGCGCGGGGCGCGGCAGTCGGGTGAACGTCACGGCTCCTCGATCGCCGGTTGGCGATCGGCTTGAGTCTTCCCGGACTTCCGTCCGTATCCCCCGCTGAATGGCGTGGGGCACTAGGAGGTCTGTATGGCAGCCGAAACCGATCCCGAGCGGGTGGGTGGGCGTCACGTGATCGAACCGACCGCGATCTTCCGTGCGGGGCCGGATCCGGAGCCGCGTCCGGAGTCCGGCGAGGACGTGGACGGGCCGGTGGAGGAATGGATGGAGGATCTGGATCTGTTCCAGCCGCCGGGCGAAAGGCTTCCGCCGGAGGCGCACCGGATCGCCGAGGACGAGACCCAGGTGATGGACTCCCGGGTCCCGGCGTCCGACTCCTTCGCCGCGTCCCACTCCTGGGGGGCGGTGGACCCGCCGACCGAGACCATCGCGCCGCCGCCCGCCGGTCCGCCGCCCACTGCTCCCCCGGCGACCACTGCGGTACGGCACCATCCCCGGACCGCCGTGCTCATCGTCGCGGGGGTCGGGCTGGGCGTCGCCCTCGCGCTCGTCCTGCTCCTCCCCGGCGGCGCGGCCATCAACGTCGCCTCACCGGGCGGCGGCAAGCCCACCGCGTCCGACGCCGGGCGTGCGCCGACCGCCTCCGCCGCCCCCACCACGGCGGTCCCGGCGCCGCCGGGGAGCCAGGCCGGTGTGCTGAGCCAGGGCGACAGCGGTCCGCAGGTCTCCGATCTCCAGAAGCGGCTGCTGAAGATCCCCAACGTCTACCAGGACGGCCAGGTCAACGGCCAGTACGACCAGACCCTCACCGAGGCCGTGGCCCGCTTCCAGCTCTGGTACGGGATTCGCGGCGACGAGGACGGGGTGTACGGCGACGCCACGCGGCGCGACCTGGAGTCCCGTACCGGCGCCGTCACCTGACGGCTGTTCGGCTCTAGCGGCTCGAACGGCTCTATCGGCTCGCGCCGAAGAGCTGGGTCCAGTACGTACCGGCGCGGCTGCCCGTGGCGTAGCCGATGCCTATGTGGGTGAAGTCGGCCTTGAGGATGTTGGCGCGGTGGCCGGGGCTGTTCATCCAGCCACGGACCACCTCCGCCGGGCCGCGCTGCCCGCACGCGATGTTCTCGCCGATGCCTCGGTGGATGGCCCCGGCGGTGGCGGCCCGGTCCCAGGGCTGGCCGCCCTCGGGGCTGGTGTGGGAGTAGAAGTCGCGGGCCACCATGTCGTCGCTGTGCGCCTGCGCCGCCGTGGTCAGCCGTGGGTCGGGGGCGAGCGGCGCGAGCCGGGCGGCGGCGCGCTCGGCGTTGGTGAGCGCGATCACCTCGGCCGCGAGGCGGCGCAGGCCGTCCGGGGTGAAGGGCTGCGCCCACACCGCCGTCCAGAACACGTCCCCGGCGCCGGACGCGCTGCCGATGCCCACATGGGCGACCGCCGGGTCCCGGAACGGGCCGCCGCGCTCCCCATCGGACAGGCAGTAGTCGATGAACGCGTCCGGGGTGCGGGGTCCGGAGACGAGGTGCTCGGTGAGGGTGAGCGGGATGTAGCCGCTGGCCGCGACCCGGTGGAAGAGTGACGTCCCGTCGGGGCTCTCCGCACCGAGCGCGCCGTGTGCGGCCATGGCCGCTGCGTGGGCCTCGGCGGCGCGGGTGAGGCGGGGGTCGAGGGTTACGGGTGGTACGCCGTGGCGTGAGCGGGCGGCGTTGACGAGCGCGAGGGCGGGCGCGTCGCCGGTGGTGGGTGGGGGTGTCGGCTGTGGATCCGCCGTGCCGTCGTCCGCGACGTCGACGCCGAAGTCGCGCGCCACCCCGGCCAGCCCGTCCGCGTATCCCTGGCCGATGGCCCGTACCTTCCACCGGGTGCCGCGCCGGTAGATCTCGGCGAGCAGCAGCACCGTCTCCGTGCCGGGGCGCGGCGGGGCGAAGCAGGCCAGCGGGGTGTTGCCGCCGCTTCCGCTTCCGCTTCCGGTGATGCTCATGACGGGGGCGGGCAGGCGGCCGAGCGGGGTGCCGGGGTCGGCGGGGCTGACGACGACGGTGACCCGGCTGGCGCCGGGGCGCAGCTGGCCGGGCCGCACGGTGATGGTGTCCCCGTGGACCTGGACGCCGGGGGTGGTGGGCTGGTTGAAGAAGACGAAGTCGTTGTCGCCCGTGACCTTTCCGTCGTCGCCGGTGACCAGTGCGGAGAGGTCGAAGGGGCCTGGGACGCGGATGGTCAGCGTGCCGTCCGGCAGAGGTTGGTTGCTGCCGGGCACCAACTCGGCCATGGGTCCCCTCCTCGTGCCGTGCCCACCAGGCCAACGGCCCGGCGGCGGAGGCGGTTCCCGCGCCGGGTGGCTTCTCCCCTACCCGCCCCTCCCCACAACTGGAGCTCCGCCCCAGCCCCCGGTCCTCAATCGCCGGACGGGCTGAGTCGCAGGCCACCCGGCAGAGTGCGGAGGTCTTCCCCCTACCCGCCCCTCCCCGCAACCAGGGCTCCGCCCCGGACCCCGGTCCTCAAACGCCGGACAGGCTGAAGCGCAGACCACCCGCCCCAAGCCCCGGCGCCGCAGAGGGCGCCGGTTCCCACACCACCTGGCCGGGCGCTGGGCCTATTCCCCTACGCCGCCCCTCCCCGCAACCAGGGCTCCGGTCCTCAATCGCCGGACGGGCTGGTATTCGGGAGGTTAAGGGCCCGCCCGGGTCCCCGCCTCCGGGCCGCCCGATGGTCACCTGGCCGCTATCGACCCGGTGACCCGGAACACCAACGTCCGCCACGCCCATGTCCCCCGGATACGGGCCCCCAGACCGCCGTCCAGGCCGGGCGGGGGCGGGGTCCAGGGGCGGAGCGCCCTGGGTTCGGGAAGGGGCGGGTAGGGGATCAGCTACGCGGGGGTGGCGATGTACTTGTACTCCAGGAACTCGTCGATGCCGACGCGCCCGCCCTCGCGGCCGAGGCCGGACTGCTTGACGCCGCCGAAGGGGGCGGCCGGGTTGGAGACCAGGCCGGTGTTGAGGCCGACCATGCCGACCTCCAGGCGTTCGCTCACCCGCAGCGAGCGGTTGAGGTCGCGGGTGAAGACGTAGCCGACCAGGCCCCATTCGGTGCTGTTGGCGGTGGCGACGACTTCGTCCTCGTCCTCGAAGGTGAGGATGGCGGCGACCGGGCCGAAGATCTCGGTCTCCATCAGGCGGCTGGCCGGGGACACGCCGGTGAGCACGGTCGGGGGGTAGAAGCAGCCGGGGCCGTCGGGGGTGGCGCCGCCGACCAGGACCTCGGCGCCGCGGGCGACGGCGTCGGCGACCAGGTCCTCGACCTTGGTGCGGCCCGCGCGGTCGATCAGCGGGCCGACGTCGACGCCGGGGCGGCTGCCGGGGCCGACGTCGAGGGCGCCCATGCGGCGGGCGAGGCGGTCGGCGAACTCGGCGGCCACGGAGGAGTGGACGAAGAAGCGGTTGGCGGCGGTGCAAGCCTCGCCCATGTTGCGCATCTTGGCGGTCATGGCACCCTCGACCGCGACATCGAGGTCCGCGTCGTCGAAGACGATGAAGGGCGCGTTGCCGCCGAGTTCCATGGAGGTACGGACCACGGCGGGCGCGCACTGGGCGAGCAGGACGCGGCCGACCTGGGTGGAGCCGGTGAAGGACAGCTTGCGGATGTGGCCGCCGGTCAGCAGCGGCTCGACGACCTCACCGGCCCGCGAGGTGGTGACGACGTTGAGCACCCCGGCGGGCAGTCCGGCCTCCTCCAGGATGCCCGCGAGGGCGAGCGAGGAGAGCGGGGTCTGCGGGGCGGGCTTGAGCACCATGGTGCAGCCCGCGGCGATCGCCGGGCCGATCTTGCGGGTGCCCATGGCCAGCGGGAAGTTCCACGGGGTGACGAGGAGACAGGGGCCGACGGGACGGCGCATGAGCAGCATGCGGTTCTTGCCGTCGGGCATCGTGGCGTAGCCGCCGTCGATACGGACGGCCTCCTCCGAGAACCAGCGGAAGAACTCGGCGGCGTACGCGGCCTCGCCGCGCGCCTCGGCCAGCGGCTTGCCCATCTCGGCCGTCATCAGGGCGGCGAGCGCGTCGGCGCGCTCCAGGATGAGTTCGTAGGCGCGGCGCAGGATCTCGCTGCGGGCGCGCGGGGCGGTGGCGGCCCATTTCTCCTGGGCGTCCAGGGCGGCGTCGAGCGCGCGCTGTCCGTCGGCGGGGCTCGCGTCGGCGACGTCGCACAGCACCTCGCCGGTGGCCGGGTCGTCGACCGGCATGGTCAGGCCGCCGGCCGCGTCGGACCAGGACCCGGCGATGTACAGCTTCTTGGACACCGTCGCGAGGACGTCGCCCGCTGCGGGGAACGAAGGGGTGGGCAGGGCAGACATAGCGGCAATCTCCTTCTGTGGCCGCCGCCCGCGCGGGCGGCGGGCGGCGGCCGGGGTTCCCGAGGGTGATGGACGGCCCGGGGCCGCGTCAGGCGGTGGCGGTTCCGGCGCTCACGGCGGCGGACCAGGCGCGCAGTCCCTCGTCGATCGCCGCTTCGTCGACGACCAGCGCGGGGATCATCCGGACCACATGGTTCCAGGCGCCGCACAGGAGCAGCAACAGGCCCTCGTCCACGGCGGCGCGCTGCACCCGGCCCGCGGTCGCCGGGTCGGGTTCGCCGTCCTCGGTGACGAACTCGCTGGCCAGCATGAGGCCGAGGCCGCGGACGTCGCCGATGGCGGGGGTCTTCGCGGCGATGTCCTCCAGGCCGGAGCGCAGCCGGGCGCCCATGGCGTCGGCGTTGGCGACGAGGTTCTCGTCCCGTACGACGTCGAGGGTGGCCGCGGCCGCGGCGCAGGCCACCGCGTTGGCGCCGTAGGTGCCGCCCTGGGAGCCGGGCCAGGCCTTGGCCATCAGTTCCTCGGAGGCGGCGATGCCGGACAGCGGGAAGCCGCTGGCCAGGCCCTTGGCGGTGACCAGGATGTCGGGGCGGATCCCGAAGTGGTCATGGCCCCAGAACCGGCCGGTGCGGCCGACGCCGGTCTGCACCTCGTCCAGGATGAGCAGGAAGCCGTGGCGGTCGGCCCGCTCGCGCAGCCCCCGCAGGAAGCCCTCGGTGGCGGGTACGTAGCCGCCCTCGCCCAGCACCGGCTCGACGATGATCGCGGCGGTGTCGTCGGGCGAGGAGATGGTCTGCAGGGTGTAGTCCAGCTCCTTCAGCGCGAACCGGGTCGCGGTCTCCTCGTCCCAGCCGTACCGGTAGGCGGTGGGGAACGGGGTCACCACGACGCCGCTCATCAGGGGCGAGAAGCCGGAGCGGAAGCGGGTCCCGGAGGTGGTCATGGACGCGGCGGCGACGGTACGGCCGTGGAAGCCGCCGTGGCAGACCAGGACGTTCGGCCGCCCGGTGGCCTGGCGGGCGAGGCGCAGCGCGGACTCGACGGCCTCGCTGCCGGAGTTGGTGAAGAAGAGGCTGTCGAGGCCCTCGGGCAGCACCTCGCCGAGCTTGGCGGTCAGCCGCTGGAGCGGCTGGTGCATGACGGTCGTGTACTGACCGTGGATGAGGGTGCCGACCTGCTCCTGGGCCGCGGCGACGACCCGCGGGTGGCAGTGGCCGGTGCTGGTGACACCGATGCCCGCGGTGAAGTCCAGATAGCGCCGTCCGTCCTCGCCGTGGAGGTAGACCCCCTCTCCGCTGACGGCTACTACCGGAGTGGCCTGGCGGAGCTGCGGCGACAGATTGCTCATGATCTCTCCCAACACCCACGGGGACGGCGGTGGACCGGTGTGCTCCCGGAATCGCCTCAAGACTCTTCCGGAGACTTCTTCGAGCCTGCGGGAGCGGACCGGGGAAAGACAATGATCATTGTGTCGCGGGCCGGTGATCGGGATGGACGTTCTGTCAACCGGGACCGGGTGGACACTTTGTCAAGGAGACCCCCCGCTCATGGTTGCGCCCGCCTGCCCCGCTTGTCAGAGTGGCCTGCATGAACGGCTCCGCTCCGCTCACCCTCGGCGACGCGCTGCGGCTGCCGGTACTGGCCGCCGGGCATCCGGAAGTGGTGTCCGGCCATGATCAGCTGTCCCGTCCGGTCCGCTGGGTCCACATCACCGAACTGCTCGACCCGGCGTCCTTCCTCAAGGGCGGCGAGCTGGTCCTCACCACCGGGATGCCGCTGCCGGAGGACCCGGCGCTGGTGCGCCGCTACGTGGAGGAGCTGGCGGACATCGGTGCCGCGGGCCTGGTCATCGAGCTGGTCCGGCGCTACCACGAGCCGCCGTCGGAGCTGGTGGAGGCCTGCCGGGCCCGCGATTTCCCGCTCGTCCTGCTGCCTGGGAACGTGAACTTCGTGGAGGTCACCCAGATCGTCCACTCGATGATCATCGGCAGCCAGATCGAGACCCTGCGCCGGGCGCAGGACGTCCATGACACCTTCACCGCGCTGACCCTGCGCGGCGCCGAGCCGGACGAGGTGGTGGGCATGGCCGCCGAGCTGAGCGGCCATCCGGTGGTGCTGGAGAACCTGGTCCACCGGGCCGTGATCTGCGGTTCGCCCGGCCAGGCCGTCGAGGGGGTGCTGACCGGCTGGGACCGGCGGTCGAGGGGTACGCCCTCGCCCGACCGCACCGAGCTGCGCGGCCCGGAGAACTGGCTGGTCACGGCCGTGGAGTACCGGGGCGAGCGCTGGGGGCGGCTGGTCATGCTGCCGGATGCCTCGGGCACCCCGGCGGTGGGTCCCGAGCACGCGATGGTGCTGGAGCGTACGGCCACCGCCCTGACCATCGCCCGGCTGACCCAGCACACCCGGTGGGAGCGGCGCGCCCACCGCACGCTGCTGCTGGATCTGGTCGAGCAGCGCTGCCGCTCGGCCGGGGAGGCGCGGGCCCGGGCCGAGGCGCTGGGCATGCGGGTCATGGGGCGGCGGCTGATCGTCGTACTCGTCACGCTGACCCCGGGGCCCGGCGGCGAGGAGCCGGGCGAGCTGGAGGACCGGCTGACCGAGGAGATGGCCGCGACCGGTGCCGCGGTGCTGACCGGCACGGTGCCCGGCGATCATCTGGGGGTGCTGCTCGCGTTCCATCCGGCCACGCCCTGGCGGCCGCTGGTGGAGCGGCTGGGCCGGTCCGTACGGGAGTCCGATCCGGACGCGGTCGTCAGCGTGGGCTCCGAGGTGTCGGACCTGTCGCAGACGGCGCGCTCCTTCCAGCAGGCCGCGCGGGTCGCGGACGCCGCCGTCCCGGGCACCGCGGACAAGCCGTTCCATGAGCTGAGCGATATCGGGCTGCGGCAGTTGCTGTACGCACTGCGCGGCGATGTGCGGGTGCAGGAGTACGTGGAACGGCAGCTGGGCCGGTTGGTGCATCACGATGAGCGGCATGGCACCGATCTGCTGGCGACCCTCCACGCCTATCTGGACGCGGCGGGCAACAAGACGGTGGCCGCCAAGCGCGCGAGCCTGTCACGGCAGGCGTTCTACCAGCGGCTGCACGCGATCGAGCGGGTGCTCGGCTGCGATCTGGAGTCGGGTGAGCAGCGCACCCAGCTGCATGTGGCGCTCACCGCGTTCAGCGTGCTGCGGCTCGCCCGCGGCTCCGGCCCCCCGTAACGCCGCCGGGTGGCGGCTGCCGGATCACGTCACCGCCGGTCTCACTTCACGAAGTCGTCGACGACCTTCGGCGGCCAGGAGCCCACGTTGAGGACGCCCACGGAATAGGCGCGGGAGACCAGGGCCGCCCGGTTGGGGACCCGCAGCTTACGGAGCAGACGCGTCACGTGGTATTCGACGCCCTGTCGGCTGAGATAGAGCCGGGAGGCGAGCGGAATGGTGGAGAGTCCGGCCGCGATGCCTTCCAGAATGCGCGCCTCGATTTCGCTGAGGATCTTCTTGCGGCTGGTCACCATGTCCAGCTCCTGACCGCCTGCCACGGGCCGCAGCACCACCAGCAGCGAGGCGACGTGCGAGGTGCCCTCGCGTACGGCGACCGCGGTGAGCGCGCTGGTGAAGGCGGTGCCCTGGGCGCTGACGACCACCACCTGACCTGCGAACCGATGGCGGGTGCCGTCGGCCAGCCGGGAGAGCTGACGGTGCAGTGCCTGCTGGGCGCTGGGATGCGCCAGATCGCAGAAGTCGCGGCCGCAGACGCTCATGGAGTCGTCGTCGAACTGCCGGAAGAACTCCTGGTTCGCCTGCCGGACCGTCAGGGACGGGTCGAGGCAGACGACACACGCCCCCGGCTGGTCGAACTGGCGCAGAAGATCCGCGTACTCGATCTGGTCGCATTCGAGTTCGCGGGGAGTTGGCCGAGCCGAATCTGCTAGAGCGGAAACTGCCAAGGGACTGCCATCCCTTCCTGTTTATCAATGACCGGGTGCGAATGACCGGGGGTGAAAACCGCGGTTATTCAATTCGAAAGCTTTTTATGGAGACTAGGGAGATCCATACGTATGAGTCAACGTCAGCAGGTTCGCGTCGCCCAATCCTGTGGTCCCGTACCTCCGAGGTTCGGTCCGTACCGAAGGGCTTCGGTGGTCGGTTCGGTGGGTTCGGCGACCTGCGAAACTTGCCCGGAACGAACGCGTCGTACGGCCGGTGCGCGGGCATGCCGGAAGCCCGGCCGAAGCCGGTTGGACACCCGTTGAATTAGCGGCGTTAACGCAGGATTTCCGAATCCAGGCGGGGCAGGATCTCCATCAGCTGGCGACGGCCGGAAATGTCCAGCTTGCGGTAGGCGTGGGTGAGGTGCTTCTCGACCGCGCGGGAGGTGACGCCGAGCTGGCCCGCGATCTCCTGGTTGGTGAGGCCGCCACCGGCCAGGGAGACCACGGTGCGTTCGGTACGGGTCAGGGCGGCCTCCGGCCGCGGGGGCGCCGCACCGCGCCGGTGTTCGGCCGACTCGATCAGCCAGGGCGCGCCGCAGACCGCGGCGAGGGCTCCGGCCTCCCGTTGCAGGGCCGCCGCCTCGGGACCGGCGTCCAGCCGCCGGGCCAGCAGGGCGAGCGAGCGGGCGAGTTCGAGTTCGTTGGCGGACGCGCGCAGCACGTCGGCCGATTCGCGCAGCAGGTTCGTGCCCTGGGCGCCGTCGTGCATCCGGCCCTTGAGCCGCAGGGCGCGGCCGAGCGCGACGGGGGCGCCCCAGGCCTCGGCCCGGGCGTGCTCCTCCTCGGCGAGCGCCAGCGCCGCGCGCGAGTCTCCGATGCGGTGCTGGAGGGCGGCCGCCCAGGGCCGCCACGGGAAGAGGACGGGATTGCGCCACCCCGCCGCCTCCAGCTGCCGGCCGCAGCCCAGCAGGGTGTCCAGCGCGCTGGTCCAGCGGCTGTGCCGGGCGTCCTGGGACGCCTTGAGGAGCTGGAGCGAGGCGGTGAACGCGAGGCTCGCGGACCGGCGCCGCCCGGCCTCGTCCAGCAGCCCTTCGACCAGGTCCGCGTCGCCGAGTTCCAGGGCGACGCTGGTGAGGGCGACCGTGGCGAGGATCCCGGCCTCCTGCCAGTGCGCCCCGGCCAGCCGCATCGCGCGCTCGGCGGACTCCCGGGCCCGGGCCGCCCGGCCGCGCGCCACCAGCATCAGCGCCTGCTCGGCGTGGACGAGCGCGTCGACGGCCGTCACGTCCTGCCGTGGGGAGTCGCGCTCGGGCGCGGGCCAGGAGGTGATGCCGCGTACCGAGTCGGCGGCGACCAGCGCGACCGCCACCAGCGGCAGCGATGAGTGGGCCCGGTCCTCGGTGGCCGGTTCCCGCTCCAGGACGCGGCCCGCGAGCCGGGCGACCTCGGCCGCCGGGCGCCGGGTCGTGAGCATCGCGGCGTTGAGCAGGACGGCGGCCAGCTCACGTTCGGCGGTCGAGCCGAGCGGCGGCTCCTCGCCCATCGCCGACAGCCGCTCCACGGCCGTGGCCAGCCCCGCCGGGTCCTCGTGCCCGGCGTGCCGCAGCCGCGCCTCCAGCCGCAGGGCCACGTCGCGCGCCGAGCCGTCGAGGGCGGACGCCGGGCCGAGGTCCTCGGCGACCTGCTGGAGCAGGTCGATGACGGCCGGGGGCACCGTGCCCACGATGGCCGGGGAGATCCGCAGGGCGGCGGCGGCCCGGTGGCGTGCTGTGGGCAGCAGGGGTATCGCCTGGGAGATGTGGCGTTCGCAGGCGGCGGGGTCGAATCCGCGCTCGGCGGTGGCCAGGTCGATCAGCAGCCGCCCCCGGCTCTCACCCGACAGCCCGGCGTCCAGCAGGGCGCGCCGCAGATAGCGGGTGGCGATGTCCGGCGCGCCCCGGCGCAGCGCGGTCTCGGCGGCGGCCCGCAGCACCTCGACCGCCCACGGGTGCTGTGAGGCGGTGACGGCCATCAGCTGGGCGGCGACCAGTTCGGCGGAGGAGCCGTTGCGGTAGAGGAGGGCCGCGGCGGCGTCGTGCAGCCGCTCGCGCTCGGCGACGGTCATCGAGGACTCGACGGCGTCCTGCACCACGCGGTGGAGGAAGCGCGGCTCCTGATCGGCGGCCAGCAGGCCGAGTTGGCCGAGGACACGCAGCGCGGCGGCGAAGCCGATCGGGTCGAGGCCCGCCAGCCGGGCCATGAGTTCGGGTTCGCCCTGGTCGCCGAGGACGGCGATCGCGGCGGCCAGGTCCCGTACCGACCGCGGCTGGGTGCGCATGCAGCCGGCCAGCCACTCGCGCAGCTGGGTGGGGCGCTGCCGGCGGGCCGCGTCGGTGTGCCCGGCGTGGGGGCGGTGCCCGGCCGCCGCGAGGGCCACCAGGACCGACCTCAGGAAGAGGGGGTTGCCCGCGGAGATCTCGTGGCAGGCGCGGGCGAACTCCTCGTCGCCGGGCTCGCCGAACTGGTCGAGGACCATCTCCCTGGTGGCCCCGAGGGACAGCGGCCCGGGGCGCAGCACCCGCTGCGCGGAGTCGGTGATCTCGCGCAGCGTCAGTTGCCGGGCCCGTGGATCGCCGTCGCGCAGGGCGCAGACGAGTACGGCGCGCAGCCCGTGCAGCCGCTTGGCCAGGTAGGCGAGCCAGCGCAGCGAGGGGGCGTCCGCCCATTGGAGGTCGTCCACCAGGATCAGCAACGGCTGGTCGGCGCCGACGTCGGCCAGCAGGGAGCGCAGTCCGTTCAGCACCGTCTCGGAGAGGGCGACGGAGCGGCACTCGCCGAGCGGCAGGGCGTCGTCGGCGAGGACCATGCGGGCGAAGTCGCCGTGTTCGCGCAGCCAGCGTTCGCAGGCATCGGGCGGGGCGCTGGTCAGCAAGCTGTCGAAGAGCTGCCGGACGACGCCGAAGGCGAAGTCCTGCTCCATCGGGGCGGCGTTGGCGCGCAGGACGCGGACGTCCTGCCCCGCCAGCAGGGGCAGTCGCTGCAGCAGCGCGGTCCGGCCGATGCCGAGCGGGCCGGTGAGCAGCAGCAGCGACGAGGTGCCCGTGGCGGCGGCGCGCAGGGCTTCCCTGATCTGTGCCACCTCGGTGTCCCGCTCAAGCAACATCCGTGCCGTATCCCTCCGTCGCCCGTACCAGCGCGTGGAGTTCCGCGCGCCCCGCTATCCGCAGCTTCCGGTACGCGACGCTGAGCCGCAGCTCGACCGTGCGCCGGGTCACCGACAGCATCTCGGCGATCTCCCGGTTGCCGTGGCCGAGTCCGGCGAGGGTCGCGGTGCGCCGCTCGGGTTCGGTCAGCGTCGCCCAGGCGGGGTGCGGGCCGGGCCCGGGCGCGGCGGGCTGTCCCAGCCGTTCGGCGAGTGAGCGCACCCGCGCGGCGAGCCTGCTGGAGGGCCGGTGGGTGGTGGTGAACGTGAACAGCTCGGCCACCAGCGGGGCGGCGGGCTTCCCGTCCCCCGCGTCCAGTTCGGTGGTGGCCAGTTCGATCAGCGCACCGGCGTAGGCCAGCCGGGCGGGAGCGGGGCGCAGAGTGTGCACGGCCTCGCGGAGCCGGTCGGCGCGGGCCTCGCGGGCCACCCGCCCGGCGCCGAGCTGGGCCCAGCCGAGGGTGCTGGCGGTGCCCCACCGCCGGGCCAGGGCGATCTCCTCCTCGCACAGCCGCTGTGCCTCCTCATGGTCGCCGAGCGCGTGGCACGCTCCGGCGGCCCTCGAACGCCAGGGCAGCAGGGCGGGGTTGCCCCGGCCTCCGCTCAGCAGCCGCCGTCCGCAGCCGCGGAGCAGCTCCAGCGCGTCCGCGTGTCTGCCGTCCCGGGAGGCCACCAGCCCCCGGGCGAACAGCAGATGGGCGAAGGCCGCGCCGTCCTGTGCCTCGGCCGGGACGGGGGCGGCGGCCAGCTCCCCGGCCTGGTCGGTGCGGCCGCTCTCCAGCGCGACGATGATCCGCATCGACGTCAGATAGGGGAGGTGGTGCGGATGCCAGTGGGCGTGGGGCAGGGCGCGCCCGGCGGCGGCGATGTCCCGTTCGGCCGCGTCGAGGCGGCCGCGCCGCAGGTTCAGTTCGCCCCGGACGGCCAGGACGAGCCCGGCGGCGGCCCGGGCGTTGCGCCGCCGCAGGTCGAGGTGGAGGGCGTCCAGCCGCACCTCGGCCTCGTCCAGGTCGTCGGTCAGGAGCAGGAGCCGCGCGGCGGTGAGCCGGGGCAGGATCAGTTCGTCGCCGCCGGGCTCGCCGGTGAAGGCGCGCCGGGCCAGCGCCCTGGCCATGGGCAGGTCCTCGCCGTGCAGGGCGAGTCGCCAGGCGCGGGCGGCGGACTGCGCCGGGTCGGTGGGGCGGGCGGGCAGCGGCGGGATCTCGGGCAGCAGCGGGTCGGCGTCGTCGTGGCGGCCGGATTCGGCGAGCCGTAACAGCCCGGCCAGGGCCTCCCGTTCGCCGTCGCGGGCGGTGGGCAGCGCGTTCGCCACGGCCGACCGCAGGCTGTCCACGCCGCCACGGGTGAGGCCGAGGTCGGCGGCGCGCACCCGGGTCCGGGCGGGTGCGTCGCCGCCGGTCCGGATGATCTCCGTGAGCCGCCGGTCGCCGGCCTCGGGCGCGCTCAGCACCTCGATGGCGGCCAGCTCCAGGCCGAGTTGGGCGCGCCCGTCGCGGTCGCCGGGCTCCTCCAGGGCGCGGGACAGGCAGGCGATGGCGTGGGCGGGGTGCCCGGCCCGCAGCGCGGCGGTGGCGGTGCGGCGCAGCGCGTGGACGGCCCAGGGTTCGCCGAGCGGGCGGGCGGCGAGCAGCAGCCGGGCGGTGTCCTCGTCGGGTACGGCCGCCCGGTGGGCGAGTTCGGCGGCCCGGGCGTGCAGGTCGGCCCGTTCGTCGGCGGTCATCTCCTCCAGGATCCAGTTCCGTGCCTCCGGGCAGCACAGCCGCAGCCCGGTGCCGGTGGCGGTGGCCAGCCCGCTGGCCTCCAGCGCCGCGCCCAGTCCGGGTTCGCTCGCCGCGCCGGGCCCGGCGAGCGCGTACACCAGGGGCAGGTCGAGGAGTTCGCCGCAGACGGCCAGGGCGCGGACGACGGCGACGGCGGTGTCGGAGAGCCCGCCGAGCGCGCGGACGACGTAGTCGCCGCAGACGGCCTCGATGAGCGCGCGCAGCTCCGGCGCCCGTCCGTCGACCGGCTGGTGGCCGCGTGCGGTGAAGTGGGCCAGCGCCTCGTGCAGCACCATGGGGTTGCCCGCGCTCACCTCCCACGCCGTCTCGGTGAACACGCCCTCGCCGGGCTGTCCGCAGACCGCGGCGATCATGGTGGCGACGTTCCGCAGGGTGAACGCGGACAGCGCGAGCTGCTGGGTGGGGACCGGGCCGGGGAAGGGGGTACCGCCGTACCAGCCGGGGTGGCTGACGCCTCTGCTGCTCGCCAGCAGCGCGACCGGCTTCCCCGGCAGCCGCCGCACCAGGGCGTCGAACCAGTGCCGGGAGGCCGGGTCCAGCCAGTCCAACTCGTGGACGACGAGCAGCGTCGGCCGGTCGTGGGCGCCGCGCAGCAGTTCGGCGAGGCCCGGCAGTCCGCTGTCCGGGCCCGGTTCGGCGAGGGCCGCCAGCGTGCGGTCGCTGAGCCCGTCCAGCGGTGTGAGCAGCTGCTGCACCACGCCGTAGCGCAGTTCGCTCTCGCTCCGTGTGGCATGGGCGGTCAGGGTGCGCAGCCCCTGTTCCTCGGCGAGCCGGGCCGCCCGGCGCAGCAGCGGGCCTCGGCCGAAGCCGGGCCGGCCGGACAGGGTGACGACCGACGGGCGGCCTGCCGCCAGGTCGGTGACGACGGAGTCCAGCACCGCCTGCTCTCGTTCCCGTCCCGGGAACGGAAGCCCGTTGAGCTGCATGGAACGACTATATGTCGAACGGATAGTCGAGGCGTGGGAGGGCGGCGCCGGGGTGTCGCGCTCAGGTGCGGCCACGTGCCTGGGACACCCACGCCGGAGCCTGCGGGTGCGGAATGCTGGGGGTGCGCAGCACCGACGTCAGCTCGGCCCGCTGAGCCAGCCCCAGTTTCCGGTAGACGCTGGTGAGATGCGTCTCGACGGTGCGTACCGTGACGAACAGCGACTCCGCGATCTCCCGGTTGCCCGACCCGGCCGCGGCGAGGGTGGCGACCTTGCGCTCGGTGCCGGTGAGCAGGTCCACCGGGGAGGCGGTGATCTCGCGCATCCGGCCGCCCGCGGCGACCAGCCGCCGCCGGGCGGCCTTGGCGAGCGCCAGCGCGCCACAGCTCTGCGCGAGGTCGGCGGAGGTCCGCAGATGCTCGCGGGCGCCACGGGAGTCCCCGGCGTCCAGCAGGGCGGCGCCGAGCGTGAATTCGGCACGGGCGTGCTCGGCGCGGGCGGGCGAGGCGGACAGGTGCGCGACGGATTCGGTGAGCAGGGCGACGCCGGTCTCGCCACGGGTGGTCATGCCTTGGGCGAGCGCGGCGAGTCCGAGGGCGCGCGGGGTGCCCCACCGGCGGGCGAGTTCGGTGCCGTGGTCGACGACGTCCCGGGCCTCGTCGGCGCGCTTCTCGGCGGCGTACACCCAGGCCGCCTCGGCCCACCAGGGAATGAAGCACGGGTTGGCGAACCCGGTCTCCTCCAGGGACGAGCCGCAGTCGAGCAGCAGCCGCAGCGCGGTCCGGCCGTCGCCCAGCGCCCAGCGGGCCCGGGCGCGGGCCATCATGTACCAGTGGTACTCCATGACGAACCCATCCAGGTTCGGCCGGGTGACCTGGCCCAGCAGCTCTTCGGCCCGCTCGGGCTCGCCACGGTCGACCAGGACGGTCGCCAGGGCGATATGGGGCATCGTCATATGGCTGCCCCACCGCTCGTGGCCGACGATCTCGACGGCGGTCTGGGCGTCGGCCAGCGCGTCCGGCATCGCGCCGAGGCCGTGCAGGATCAGGGCCCGGGTGGAGAGGGTGAGGACGTACGACCACACCGCGGCGTTCTCCTGGCCGTACCGCAGCGAGCGGTCCATCGCCTCCAGCGCGTCCTCGACCTCGTCGGCCAGGCCCAGGGTGAACGCGGAGAAGAGCAGCGACCAGTTGCCGAACGCCACCCCCGGGGGACGCAGGGCGCGGCGGGCCTGGCGCACCGTGCGCTCCGGGGAGGTGCCCTCCATGGCGCTGAGCACGGTCATCATGGCCAGCAGCTGCCGCTGCGCGGGCGTGTCCCCGGCCGGTTCGGCCAGCTCCGCGAACCGCTCCCGGACGGTGGTGATGGTCGCCTTCTCGTCGGATCCGCTGATCAGCAGCGCGGACCGGACGAGGGTGAGCAGTTCGTGGTCGCGGGGTTCGGGGTCGGGCCCCAGCTCGGCTTCCAGCGCGTCCAGTACACCGACGAGCGTCCTTACGGCGGCCGGTGACTGCTGCACCGTCAGGCAGGTCATGCCCAGCTGCACGGCGATGGGCGCTTTGGCCCGTACGTCGGGGGTGAGTTCGAGGGCTTCGTTCAGGAGCCGGATCGCCTCCACCGGGTGGGTCTCGGCGAGCGCCCCGGCCAGCTGGACCCGGGTGGACACACTGTCGGGCTCGGCCTCCAGGACCCGGCGCAGATAGCGGGCGGCGGCCTCGGGCGCGCCACGGGTCACGGCCTGGCCGGCGGCTTCCCGCAGCACCCAGCGCATCCACGGCTGGGGGTCTCCGGGCACCAGCAGCACCTGGCCCGCGACCTCTTCGGCGGGGCGGCCGATGTCGCTGAGCAGTTGGGCGGCCCGCGCGCGGAGTTCGGCCAGGGCGTCGGCCCCGGCGGCGTCGAGCACGGCGGAGCGCACCACGTCATGGGTGAGGCCGGGACGGTCCGGCGCCACCACCTCGGCGCCGCGCAGCAGCGTCACGGCCTCCTCGACATGGGCGGCGGACACCCCGGCGAGGGCGCCGATGTGCTCCGGACCCTCCTCGCCGAGCACGGCGATCGCGGTGGCCACGTCGCGGACCCAGCCGGGCTGGCGGGCGAACAGGGCGTGCACCGACTGGGCGACCACGTACTGGCCGACCTCGGCGATCTCGCGGATCCCGGTGTCGTCCGGCCGCGCCCCCTTGGCCCGCAGCTCGTGCAGCAGCCGGGTGACGGTGAGGGGGTTGCCGCCGCAGACGGCGGCGGCGCGCTCGACGAAGGACGGCGCGACGGGGAGCGGGAAGATCTCCTCCGCCATCTCGGCCACGTCGGCGTCGGTCAGCGGGCCGAGCCGGAGCGCCGAGGAGCGGGGCTGGGCGGCGATGTCGGCCAGCGCGGCGGGCGCGACGGGCTCCGCCTCGGTGCGCTGGGCGAGCACCACGAGCAGCGGCAGGTGGTCGGCGCGCCGCAGCAGGAAGTCGATCCAGTGCAGCGAGCGTTCGTCGCACCAGTGCACGTCGTCGAGGACGAGCGCGAGCGGGCCCTGCGACATGAGGTTCACGGCGAGCCAGTAGAGCCCGTGGAGCACCGGGAAGGCGCTGGCGGAGGAGGACGGGTCCTCGTCGCCGGGGCAGGGGGTGAGCGCGGGCAGGGCGCGGCGGGCGCTGCCCCGCAGCAGCGGGGAGTCGGCCGCGTCGTCGGCGGTCAGCCCGAGGGGGCCGAAGAGGGCACGTACGCCGCCGTAACCGGAACCGGCCACGACCTCGCCGCAGGTGCCGTGCAGGACGGTCATCTTCCCGCAGGTGTCGCTGTCGAGGAAGGCGCGCAGCAGGCTGGTCTTCCCGATTCCGGCGGGCCCGGAGAGCACCACCAGACCGGACCGCCCGGCGCAGGCGGCCTCCGCGTGACTGGTCAGCACCGTCAGCTCACCGGTGCGGCCGACCAGCATGCTGGGTAAACCCGAGTCGTTGGCCCGGTCCAGCACAGTGGTCCCCCTCGCACCCCCGTGGTGTGGAATTCGCACAAATACGCTACTCGACGCGATCATTAGGCTACACGAACAGCCTCACGGCGATCAACGTCGATCGCGGGCGCGCAGATGCGCACGGACGCGCTCGGACACGCACGGACGCCCCTGAGCACGCGGAGGCCCGGGAGGCGGAAGGCGTGGTGAGGGCGTTCACCGTTCCGTCCCCGGGCCGTTTTCGTATCACCGTGTGGGTACAAGGCGTGGAGTCGTCAATCGCATCTCCCTTCGTCGGGCTTCATCCCGCCTGGTCGGGGCAGGCACGGGGCGCCGGGATGACGCGTCCGTCGGGAAGCAGTTCACCCGTGTCCGCGAAGACCACCACTCCATTGCAGAGCAGACTCCACCCCTGCTCGGGGTGGGAGGCCACCAGACGCGCCGAATCGTGATCGGGTGCGTCGGCGGAAGGACAAGGGGGCTGATGGAGGCACATGGCGGACCTTCGATCTTCCGCCGTCTCTCGGCGGAACTCTTCACGAGGTCACCAGCATGGGACGGCGGGCCGGGCGGCGAGGAGGGGAGATCTCCCCGGATGGCTACCTGACCCGCCCCCGACCCGGTTGCCCTGGGCGACTACCGCTCACCCTCGGTGGAACCGGCCTGTGCACAAAGCCGCGAGCGACCTGCGGGAGCCGTCCCCCGGGCATAGCCTGGACAGTGACCGTTCGGGCCGAGCGGGGGACTCCCGCCCGCCCGAGGCTGGTGCGAGGCATCGATGGGTGCGGTGGCGACGAGCACCCCGACCGGGCGGCAGACAGGCTGGCTGCCGGCCGAGGTGACGACTTTCGTGGGGCGTCGGCACGAGGCGGCCGAGGCCCGGCGCATGCTGTCCGCCTCCCGGCTGGTGACCCTCACCGGAGTGGGCGGGGTCGGCAAGACCCGGCTGGCGCTGCGGGTCGCCGAGGAGGCCCGCCGGGCGTTCGCCGACGGGGTCTGGCTGGTCGAGCTGGCCGCCCTGGAGACCCCGGATCTGCTCGCCCGGAGCGTGGCCGAGGCCCTGGAGGTCCGGGACCAGTCCGCCCGGCCGCCGCTGGACGTCCTGGTCGACCATCTGCGCGAGCGGCAGACGCTGATCGTCCTGGACAACTGCGAGCATCTGATCCAGGGCTGCGCGCTGCTCGCCGACCGGCTGCTGCGGGCGGCTCCCCGGCTGCGCATCCTGGCCACCAGCCGCCAGGCGCTGGGCACCGCCGGTGAACAGACCCTGGCCGTTCCGGCGCTGGCGCTGCCCGACACCACCGGACCTCGGCTGTCCACCGCGGCACTGGCCCAGTGCGACGGGGTGCGGCTGTTCGTGGAGCGGGCCGGGGCGATCCTGCCGGGCTTCGCCGTCACCGACACCAACCGGGACGCCGTGGAGCGGGTGTGCCGCAGGCTGGACGGCATCCCGCTCGGGATCGAGCTGGCGGCCGTACGGCTGCGCGCCCTCTCCGTCCAGCAGCTGCTGGACCGCCTAGAGGACCGCTTCCGGCTGCTGACCACCGGCTCCCGTTCGGTGCTCCCCCGCCACCAGACCCTGCGGGCGCTGATCGACTGGAGCCATGACCTGTGCACCGAGCAGGAGCGGCTGCTGTGGGCCCGGGTCTCGGTGTTCGCCGGAAGCCTGGACCTGGAGGCCGCCGAGGCGGTCTGCGCGGGCGACGGCATCCCCCGCGAGGACGTGCTGGACCTGGTGACCGAGCTGGTGGACAAGTCGGTGCTGATGCGCGAGGAGCACGGCGCCACGGTGCGCTACCGGATGCTGGACACGCTGCGCCAGTACGGCCGCGAACGGCTCGCCGCCTCCGGCGAGGAGCCCGACCGGGTGCGGCGGCACCGCGACTACTACCGGCGGCTGGCGGCCGACGCGCACGCCGCGCTGTTCGGCCCGGCCCAGGTGCAGTGGTTCACCCGGCTCCAGCTGGAGCACGCCAATCTGCGCACCGCCCTGGAGTCCAGCTTCGCCGAACCGGAGGAGACCACCTGCGGCCTGGGGATCGCGGCCGACCTCCTCTACCACTGGATCACCAGCTACTACCTCGGCGAGGGGCGCCGCTGGCTGGACGAGGGCCTCGCCGCCTGCCCCGAGCCGACCGAGGTACGGGCCCGGGCGCTGTGGACCAACAGCTGGCTGGCCATCATCCAGTCCGACACCAAGGCGGCCGCGGCCATGCTGGCGGAGAGCCGGGCCATCGGCGAACGACTCGGCCTGGCCCCGGTCCTGGCGTACGCGGCGCTCTACTCCGGCATGGTCGCCATGTACCGGGGTGACGCGCCGTCCGCGATCGCGCTCTACGAGGAGGCGGTGGCCCGCCACCGGGCCACCGGCGATCCGGTCGGGCTCGCGCTCGCCCTCATCCGGCTCTCCCTGGCCCACTCGTTCATCGGCGACTCGCCGCGCGCCATCGCGCTGGGCGAGGAGTCCCTGGAGGTGTGCGACGCCTACGGAGAGGGCTGGCACCGGGCGTACACGATGATGGCGCTCGGCGTCGAGGTGTGGCGCCAGGGCGACACCGCCCGCGCGGCCGCCCTGGAGAAGGACAGCCTGACCTTCAACCGCTCGCTCGACGACCCGCTGGGCGTGGGGGTCAACCTGGAGGTGCTGGCCTGGATCGCCGCCACCGACCGGGACCACCGGCGGTCGGCCCGGCTGCTGGGCATCGTACGGACTCTCTGGCAGTCGGTCGGCTCCTCGCTCTCCGGCTACGGGCACCTGGCCCACTACCACGACGAGTGCGAGGCGGACGTGGCCCGGGCGCTGGGCAGACCGGCGTACAACGCGGCCGTCAAGCAGGGCGCCCGGCTCGCTTACGACCAGGCGCTGGTCTACGCGCTGGAGGACGAGCTGCCCACCGGGGAGGCGGCGGCGCCCGAGCGGCCGTCGCCGCTGACGCCCCGGGAGACCGAGATCGCCCAGCTGGTGGCGCAGGGGCTCAGCAACAAGGAGATCGCCGCGGCGCTGGTGATAGCACAGCGAACCGCCGAGGGCCATATTGAGCACATTTTGAGCAAACTTGGTTTCACCTCGCGTGCTCAGGTAGCTGTTTGGGTAGCGCACCAGGACCGGGCCGCCCTCACCGACGGCGAGCGTCCACCGGACGCGCCCGCCTGACGCTCCGCCCGCCACCACCCCTCCGGACGAGCGGGCGACAGGCCGAGCGAGGGGCGGAATTTTATTCGATCAGGGAACATCTGTCCCTCGGTTTCGCGCACACCCCACGAAAATCCTCAGGTCCCCCACGTTTTTGGGATCATGCGTCAGGCTCGAGGGACGAGCCGCAACGGTCGTGATTGCACGACCCCTTGCGACCGAGGAGGTCCCGCCGTGACTGTTGCCGCAGTCGGCAATTCCGGTGATGCCATGGAACTCTTCCGTGGCACCGCCCACAGCCCGTCTTTCTTCGCGCTCAACCGCGCCGGGATCACGGGTGGCGGACAGGAGCTTGTGGACTTCTGCATCCCCTGCAATCCGTACTTCCCCACCCCTGCCATGTTCGCCGTGATGGCGGTCAGGCTGCGCGAGATCCTCACGTACTACCCGAGTTCCGCGGACACCATCACCGCCGAACTGGCCGATGTGCTGGGCCTGCAGCCGCAGACCATGGCCATGGGCAACGGTTCGACCGAGCTGATCACCTGGATCGACCATCTGCTGGTGAAGGAAAGCCTCGCGGTGCCGATTCCCACCTTCGGCCGGTGGACGGACCAGCCGATGGAGACCGGCAAGCGGGTCGACATGTTCCAGCTCCCGGAGATGAGCGGATTCCAGCTCGACCCGCAGGCCTTCGTCCAGTTCGTCCGGTCCCGGGGATCCCGGGTCGCCGTCATCTGCAATCCCAACAACCCCGACGGCGGGCTGCTGTCCCGCCAGGCCGTCATCGGCCTCATGGACGCGCTGTCCGATCTCGACCTGGTGGTGATCGACGAGTCCTTCCTGGAGTTCGCCGACGCCGAGGCCTATCCGAGCGTCGTGGACGAGGCGATCCTGCGTCCCAACGTCATCGTGCTGCGCAGCCTCGGCAAGAGCTTCGGACTGCACGGTGTCCGCTTCGGCTACCTCGTCGCCAATCCGGCGCTCGCCGTGCAGATCCGCTCCCGGCTGCCGAAGTGGAACCTGAACTCCTTCGCCGAGGTCATCGTCTTCATGCTCAAGCGGTACCGGCAGGAGTACGTGCAGAGCCTGCGCATGCTCAGCCGCGACCGGCAGGAGATGACGTCCCAGCTGGCCGGGCTGCCCGGGATGACGGTCTTCCCCTCCCAGGGCAACTTCGTCTTCGTCAAACTCCCGGGCGGTACGGACGGCGCCTGGGTCCGGGACCAACTGCTCGCCCAGCACGGGGTCCTGGTCCGCGAATGCGGCAACAAGCTGGGCAGCAGCAGCCAGTTCATGCGGCTGGTGGTGCGCTCCCAGCCGGATGTGCAGCGGCTGCTGACCGGGCTGAGCACCGTGCTCTACGGGACCTCCTTCTACGCCCCCCAGGTCGCCTACGACCAGCAGAGCGGCTGGGACCTCCAGGCGCCGCTCTACTCCGCCCCGGCCCAGCAGCTGGACTACCAGTACCAGCAGATGCCGCAGCTGCCCGCGGCCCCCGCCGCTCCCGAACCCCAGCCGCCGATCCAGCAGACCCCGCAGCAGATGCAGCAGATCCTGCAAATGCAGCAGATGCAGCAGGCGGCTCCGCAGCAGCAGCTGTACTCGGCGAACGCCCTGCCCGCGCCGCAGGGCGTGGGCTCGGACGCGTACGGGCAGTCCGACCCGTACGGGCAGTCGGTGTCGACCGCGCAGTCGCAGTCGACCTCGCAGCCGCCCGCCGAGCTGGCACCCGCGTACGTCGCCACTCCCCCGGTCCAGACGCCGCTGTACCAGGTACCGGCGCAGCAGCAGCTGCAACAGCAGCCGATGCAGCAGATGCAGTCGATGCCTCAGATGCAGCAAATGCCACAGATGCAGTCCATGCCGCAGATGCAGTCCATGCCGCAGATGGCTCAGATGCCGCAGATGCAGCAGGCCTCCCAGATGGCCGAGCAGATGGCTCAGCAGCAGCTGCAACAGCAGATGCAGCAGGCGGCGATGCAGCAGCCCCAGATGCAGCAGATGCAGCAGGCACCCGCGCCGCAGCCCCAGGCGGCGCAGGGCCAGGCTCCGTACCTGCAGATGGCTCAGACCCCGCAGACCCAGTTCCCGCAGGCTCAGCAGCAGACCCCGCAGATGCAGATGGCGCAGGCCGAGACCGGCCAGAACCCGGTCGTCCAGCCGCAGGGCGCGATGGCCGGGTACGCCCAGGGGCCCTCGCCCGCCGAGCAGACCGCGCTCGACCAGATCCCGCTCTACCGGCCCGAGCCCGCCGCCGTGCCGGAGCCGTCCCCGGCGGAGCAGACCCAGGTCATCGACTACGACCCGGCCGAGCTGCGGGCCTCCGCCCCGGACCGGCCCAGCCGCCCGGCCGACGCCGACAAGGACCCGGACGGCTCCGGGCCCGCGCTGATGCGCTACCCGCGCCCGGCCGCGTACCTGCAGACGGACGACGGCACCTCATGATCCGGAACGCCGGTCCTCGCGCGGCCAGGCCGGAGAGACCCCGGCCACCGCGCAGACCGCGATGTGCAGCAGCAGCGGGTGGGTGTAGGGCACTCCGTCGTCCGGCGAGTGCACCACCCGCGGTTCCCCGGCCACCCGCTCGGTCCGCCGCCCGGGCGGCGGACCGTCCGGCACCGCGCCCACCGCGTAGACGGCCGCCGAGGGCCAGTTGACGCCGACGTCGGACTGAGCCGGCACGATCCACCACCAACGCCCTCCGGCGGCCAGGACGCAGCCCACCCGGGGCAGCCGTGCCATGACCTCGGGCCCGTACCGCTCGGCCACTCCCACCGCGTCGTGCCGCCGAAACGGCCGCGATGACGGCGGCCTCCGTAACGGGATCATGACGCAACTATCGCGATGGCCGCGCACACATGGCAAGTAACACTCTGAATTGTGCAGAGTTGCTTGTGCAGTGTGTCCGGGCCGTACTGGACATGGCAGACTGCGGGCATCAGCCACGGGGTCAGGGGAGGTAGCAAGGTGAGCGAACCGCGGTCGGCTCCGACCGTGGGCCAGGTCGTCCTCGGGAAACGCCTGCAGGAGCTGCGCGAGAAGGCGGGGTTCAAGCGCGAACAGGCCGCGCAGGTGTTACGAGTCGCCCCGGCCACCGTCCGCCGGATGGAGACCGCCGAGGTCGCCCTCAAGGTGCCCTACGTGCGGATGCTGCTGGACGCCTACGGGGTCATCGGCACGGAGCTGGAAGGGTTCATCGCCCTCACCGAGGAGGCCAACCGCCCCGGCTGGTGGCAGCGGTTCCACGACATCCTGCCGGACTGGTTCAGCGTGCACGTCAGCCTGGAGGGCGCGGCCGAGATGATCCGGGCGTACGAGCCGCACTTCGTCCCCGGCCTGCTGCAGACCGAGGAGTACGCCCGCGCCGTCATGCAGACCGGCGCCATCGGCAAGGCCGGGTCCAGGGAGGCCGAGCGGCATGTGGCGCTGCGCATGGAGCGCCAGTCGCTGCTGAACCGCCCGGACGCGCCCCGGCTGTGGGTCGTGATGGACGAGACCGTGCTGCGCAGACCCGTCGGCGAGCCCGCGGTGCTGCGCAGACAGGTGGACCGGCTGCTGGAGAGCACCGAGATGCCGCATGTGACGCTGCAGATCTCGGAGTTCGCCTCCGGTCACCATCCGGGCACCTACGGGCCCTTCGTCCTCTTCCGCTTCGCTGTTCCCGAACTGCCGGACATGGTCTACGTCGAGTACCTCACCGGCGCCGTCTACCTCGATGAACGCATCGAGGTGGCCTCGCATCTGGAGGCCATGGACCGCATGGCGGCCCAGGCGGCAACCGCACGACGCACAAAGGAAATCCTCTGTGATTTCCGCAAGGAGCTCTGATCTGCATGGATCGCATCTACAACGGCATGCGCGCCACCGACCTCGGCACCGAAGGCTGGCGCAAGCCGTGGAGCGGTGGCAACGGCGGCAACTGCGTCGAGGTCATGAAGCTGGACGACGGCCGGGTCGCGATCCGTCAGTCCAAGGATCCGGACGGTCCGGCGCTCATCTACACCCGCAACGAGATAACCGCCTTCATCCAGGGCGCCAAGGAGGGCAAGGCCGACTTCCTGGTCTCCTGACGCCCCGTCCGCCCGCCGCCGTGAGTGACCGTCACGGCGGCGGGCGGCGGCGTTCTGTGCTTTACGAGGCTTTACGGGGCGTCCGACGCCAGCGCCCGCAGGAGCCCGATCGCGAGGGCGGTGCGTGCCGGGACGGCGTCGAGCAGGGTGTGTTCATGGCGGGCGTGGGCGCCCGAGCCGAGGGCGCCGAGACCGTCGAGGACCGGACGGCCGAGCGCGGAGACGAAGTTGCCGTCGCTCGCCCCGCCGACCGCGGTCTCCTCCAGTTCCCAGCCCAGTTCGGCCGCGAGGGTGTGGGCCTGCTTGAACAGCTGCCGGGACGGCTCGTTCGGGACCATCGGCGGGCGGTTCCATCCGCCGCTGACGGTCAGCCGCACCCGCGCGTCGGAGGGGGCGAGGGCGTCGAACGCGGCGTCGACGCGCGCCATCTCGGCCGGTTCGGTGACCCGGATGTCGATGCCGCAGCGCGCCTGGGCGGCGACCACGTTGCGGCCGGTGCCGCCGCTGATGAGCCCGACGTTCACGGTGGTGCCCCGCTCCGGTGCGCCGAGCGCGGTGATGTGCGGGACGGCCTCGGCGAGGGCGTGGATCGCGCTGGCTCCGGCCAGCGGGTCGAGCCCGGCGTGCGACTCGACACCGTGCGCGGTCACGTCGAACAGCCCGACTCCCTTGCGCGAGGTCTTGAGCGCCCCGTTCTGCGCCGCCTCGAACACCAGGGTGGCGAGGACGCCTTCGCTCAGCCGCTCGATGTGCGGCCGGGAGGCCGGGCTGCCGATCTCCTCGTCCCCGTTGAGCAGCAGCCGGACGGTCGGATGCGGCAGCTTCAGCTCGCGCAGCAGCCGCAGCGCCCATACGGCCTGCACCAGTCCGGTCTTCATGTCGAAGACGCCGGGTCCGCTCGCCTTGCCACCGGCCACCTCGAAGGGCCACTCGGCGAGGATTCCGGCGGGCCAGACCGTGTCGTAGTGGCACAGCAGCAGCGCGGTGCCGGGCGCGGTGCCGCGGTAGGTGAGCGCCAGCACATCGCCGTGCGGACCGCAGTCCTGGCGCTCCGTCCCGTCCGGCTCACCGAGGCGTGCCACCAGCCAGCCGTGGATGGCGGCGAGCCCGGTGTTCAGCAGGTGCTTGTCGTCGCTCGGCGTCTCAAGCTCCACCAGCGTCCGCAGGTCGTCGGTCATCTCGGGCAGTGCCCGCTCCGTCGCGGCGGCGATGTCGGAGAGCGTCATCAAGGGTCCTTCCGGGAGGGGGTTTCGGTGACTCGGCGAACGGTCAGCGGACGGGTGCCCCGGGGCCGAGCGGGATGCCCAGCGCCCACCAGGCGTAGAACAGCAGGGTCCAGGTCACCAGCATGGCCAGGGACAGCGGCAGGGTGAGCGAGGCGAGGGTGCCGATGCCCGCGGAGCGCCGGTAGCGCTGGAGGAAGCCGAGCGCCATCACGAAGTAGGCGCTCATCGGGGTGATGGCGTTGGTGCAGGAGTCGGCGATGCGGTAGATCGCCTGGGTGGCCTCGGGCGGGACGTCCAGCAGCATCAGCATGGGGACGAACACCGGGGAGACCAGCGCCCACATGGCCGATCCGCTGGTCATCGCCAGGTTGATGACCGTGCACACCACCACGATGCCCAGGAACGCGACCGGCCCGGTCACCCCGAGGTCCTTGAGGAGGTCGGCGCCCCGGATGGCGAGCACCTGGCCCACGCCCGTCCACTTGAAGTAGGCGAGGAACTGGGAGATGGCGAAGAACAGCACCAGGATCGGCGCCATCTCCCGCATGCCCTGCGCCATGAAGTCGGGGATGTCCCGGCCGCCGCGCACGGTGCCCGCGGCCCGCCCGTACACCGTGCCGAGGAGCGCGAAGAGCAGGCCGAGCACCACGGCGATACCGGAGAGCACGGGCGACTCGACGATGCTGCCGCCCTCGCCGCGCAGGGGCGAGCCGGTCGGGATCATGGCCACCACGATCGCCGCGAGGAAGAGCAGGAAGACCAGCCCGCTGCGGCGAAGGCCGCGGCGCTCCTCGGGGCGCAGGTCGAGCGCGACCGGGTCGGTGCCCGCGTCGGCTTCGCCCTCTTCCGCCTCGGGCGGCAGCGCCGCCACCTGCCGGGCCGACACCTTCTCGGTGACCAGCGTGATGACGGCGGCCAGGACCACGGAGGAGGCGAGCGAGAAGAAGTAGTTGGCCAGCGGGGTGACGGTGTATCCGGGGTCGACCGTGTGCGCGGCGGCCGTGGTCAGCCCGGAGAGCACCGCGTCCATCGGTGTGATCAGCGGGCTCGCGTCGTATCCGGCGGACACTCCCACGAAGGCCACCACGATGCCGAGCACCGGGCTGCGTCCGACCGCGCGGAAGGCCAGGCCGCCGAGGGGGACGAGCACCACATAGGCGGCGTCGGAGGCGATGTGGGCGACCATCGAGGTGAAGGCCAGCGCGAACGTCATCCAGCGCGCCGGGACGCGGGAGACCCCGGCCCGCAGCATCGCCGTGAGCATCCCCGACTTGTCGGCGACGGCGACCCCGAGCATCACCACGAGGATGGTGCCGAGCGGCGGGAAGGTGGCGTAGTTGGTGATCGCGTCGGTGATCATCGACCGTACGCCCTCGACCGAGATCAGGCTGCGGACGGCCACGGTCTTGCCGTCGGCCGGATTGTCCGCGGACACGTCCGCGGCGGCCAGCCCCCAGCTCACCACCGCGAGCAGCGCGCTCAGGATGGCGAACAGCCAGAAGGGATGGGGCAGTTTGTTGCCCGCGCGTTCGATGGCGCCGAGCACCCGCAGCAGACCGGACAGCGCCGCGGAAGTCTCCGCGGGGTCCTTGGGCGGCGTCCCGGGTGGGGTGTTGTCGGGCGTGGTGGTGGTGTCGTTCGAGCTCACCGGCCGCACTTCCTTCGTCCGGATGACGGGGCGTGGTCGTCCATTAGAGAAGGCGGTGATGGAATGAGGCAAGTAAAAGCCTTGTAACGCCAGAATGATTCACCGATAGCACACCAATCGCACGATAGGTTCGACCCATGCCGGAGACCTCGCTGCTGGACGCGCTGGACGACGCCGACCTCGATCTGGTGGCCGCCCTCCAGGTGGCCCCGCGCGCCCCGCTCAGCGCGCTCGCCGATGTGCTCGGCAGCTCGGCCAGCACGGTCGGCCGCAGGCTGGCCCGGCTCGCGGACGAGCGGCTGCTGCGGGTGATCGGGCAGGTGGAATGGCCGATGCTGGCCGAGGGCAACCCCATGCACCTCTGGGTGGCCACCGTCCCGGGGCAGGCGCGGCAGGTGGCCGGGCGGCTCGCCGAGCTGCCCGAGATCCCGTTCGTGGCGACGACCACGGGCCGCACCGACGTGTACTGCTCCCTGCACGCCACGCGCCGCGCCGGGGCGCGGGAGCTGCTGATGAACCGGATCCCGTCCGTCCCCGGCGTGCGGTCGGCCCACACCGAACTGGTGCTGCGGGCCTCGGCCAAGTCCGACTCCTGGCGGCTGCGCAGGCTCGGCGACGACCAGCTGCGGGCGCTGCGGGAAGTGGCCGATCCGCTGGACGAAGCCGCCGAGCCCGCCACCGTCGCCGGGTTCAGCGACGAGGAGCTGGGTGCGGTCGAACTGCTGCGCCACGACGGGCGGGCCAGCGCCGCCGAAGTGGCCCGCGCGCTCGGCATCAGCCGCTCGACCGCCTACCGGCTCACCCAGTCGCTCCTGCGGCGCGGGCTGGTGCGGCCCCGGGTGGAGATCGAGCCCGCGCTGCTGGGGTACGCGCTGGAGGTGGTGGTCGAACTGCACGTGGCGCCCGGAGCCATCCAGCAGGTGGCCGACGCCCTCGCCCGGCACCCGTCCGCGCGCTACGTGTCGATCGTCGCGGGCACCTCGTCGGTGATCCACCACGGGGTGTTCCGGGACGAGGAGGGACTGGCCGTCTTCCTCACCCACGACCTGGCCGCTCTCCCCGGCATCACCGCCTGCGAGGTGTCCGTGATGCTCGATGTGCTGCGCCGCTACTGGATCGGCCGCGCGGACGGACGGCTCGTCATCGCGGGCTGACGCTCCAGGAACGCTGGAGGGGGCGGGAGCGGCCGGGGACCGAGGGGGCCGACCGGCGGCCGAGGGCACGGCCCGGAGCGGCGTGCGCCCCCGGTCCGGCGTCCAGCGGCGCGACGGAGCGCCGGGTACGCCAGAAGGCCCACGGCGCACGGCCGGTGACGACCGGCACGCACCGTAGGCGCGCTGCACATCCTGGCGTACGGACCACCGTGCGAGGATTCCCTCGATGCGGCGGGGGGACGCCGTACGGAATTGACGGCACCGGCGTCGCGGAGGGTCCCGGCGATCCGGGATCAGGAGGTGATTATCCGGAACCGCTCCTGCGAGCGATCTACCGGGATGAAGTCGATGTGAGGCAATGATATGCGCGTCGGCACGCTCCCCGCTATACGGGGACCGCGTGATTCTCCGCCAGTTCCCGGCCGCCGCGGAGGCGGCCTCTTTTCGGAGAACTGGCGCGGTACGCGGGCGGTCCGGGAGGCGGTGGAAGGCGGGAGATGAGAGCAAACGGCACGTCAAGTTCGCTTGTGAACCTCCGAGTTGCCGGGGGTTGGCCCATGCCCGTGAGCCGGGGGCCAAAGCCGGGTGAGGAGCGCGGGAGTTGTGGCCGGGGCTCTTCGGCGCCGCGTACCGAATCCCGCGCCGATGGGCGGCGACGACGCCAGGCCGCTCCCCGGCAGCCCGTGGCGGCGGCTGGGCCCTGGCCCGCCCCGCGACCGCCGTTCTCCGCCCGTATTACCGCGTCCTCTCCACCGGTCCTTCCTCTATTCAACTTCTCCCGCTCCGCTCTTCGACTTCGCGCTCGCACCGCGCCACGGCTTTCGACCGGCGCGGTGGGCCGGGCCGGTACATCCTGTTCCCCGCCCGGCCCCGGCACTGCCAAGCGGCCGATCTTGACCGGACGGCGGCCGCAATAGCGCTCCACATGATCGGCCGATGGCCCTCGGCAAACCAATCCGCCGGAAAAGCGACATCCCAGCGGGGAACCGCGCGTGGCCGGTCCAAGAATCATTTTCCGCCGCCGGGGGCCGCGTACGGCAGGCGACGGAAAGCGATCTCGGGCCCGGCGCCCCGGCCGTCCCGTCAGCCCCGGGTCTGTCCGTGCGCCCCCCGGTCCTCCACGCGCCTTCCCTCGCACAGCTGATGGAGCGTCACCCGATCAGGGGGCGGGTTCCGGGAGCGCGCGGCGCCCCGTGACCACCCCTGCGCCTTGTGACCGGCGGCCCCCGGCTGCGGTACTCGTACGGCCGCCGGGACCTCCGGAGGCAACGTCGAGAGCCGTTGTGGAGAGGAACCAGCCTCATGGCCGTTCGAGGAAGTCACCGCCGCCCCGCATCGCCCAGCCGGGTCTCCCCGCTGTGCGCGGTCCTGACCGCGGGCAGCGTCGGCATCGTCCTGCCGTTCCTCAACACCGGCGCCGCCCAGGCGGCCCCGGTCGACACCTGGGACAAGGTCGCCGCGTGCGAGAGCGGCGGCAACTGGCGCATCAACACGGGCAACGGCTACTACGGCGGACTGCAGTTCTCGCAGCACACCTGGGCCGCGTACGGCGGCACCCGGTACGCCGCGCGGGCCGACCTCGCCACCAAGGGCCAGCAGATCGCGGTGGCCGAAGCCGTGCTCCGTGGCCAGGGCCCGGGCGCCTGGCCGGTCTGCTCGGTGCGCGGCCGGCTGTCCCGGTCCGGCCCGCCCGCCGCCGAGGCGGCGAACCGCGGCGCCGCGCGCGGTGCCAAGCCGCCCGCCAAGCAACACCACCCGAAGCGCACCGCCAAGCCATCCGGTAAACACAGTCCCGGGCGGGCCGCCGGGACCGGTTCCGGGTCGTACGCGGTGCGCGGCGGCGACACGTTATCCCGCATCGCGACCCGCGCCTCCGTCAGCGGTGGCTGGAAGGCGCTGTACCACGCCAACCGCCGCACCATCGGCGTCGATCCGCATCTGATCCGCCCGGGGCAGCGGCTCACCCTGCCCTCGGGCAAGGCCCGCGCGGTCAAGCGCCAGTCCCACCAGGCGGCCC
Organism: Streptomyces sp. NPDC059850; assembly: GCF_042731515.1. Classification (NCBI taxonomy): domain Bacteria; kingdom Bacillati; phylum Actinomycetota; class Actinomycetes; order Kitasatosporales; family Streptomycetaceae; genus Streptomyces; species Streptomyces sp. NPDC059850. Next base: position 157,561 of record NZ_JBHWJI010000012.1, on the reverse strand, counting down.
CCAAGCGCACGGCCGCCCGGCAGTCCGCGGCGCGGCAGTCCACCAAGCATCGGCTGGCGGCCCCGGTCAACGGCCCGATCTCCGCGGCGTACGGTGTGCGCGGCCCGCGCTGGGCGAGCGGCCACCACACCGGCGTGGACTACGCGGTGCCCATCGGCACCTCGGTGCACGCGGTCGCACCGGGCACCGTGGTGGCCGCGGGCTGGGCCGGTGCGTTCGGCTACCAGGTGGTCATCCGCCACGCCGAAGGGCTCTACACCCACTACGCGCATCTGTCGGCGCTGACGGTGCGCACCGGGCAGACCGTCGACGCGGGGCGCCGGATCGCCCGGTCCGGCAACACCGGCAACACCACAGGACCGCATCTGAACTTCGAGGTACGGACCACCTCGAGCTACGGGTCGGACGTCGACCCGCTGACCTATCTGCGCCCGTACGGCATCGGCGCCTGACGGCTCCGGCCGGGCGCCGCTGAAGACCATTTCCGGGGGTGGGGGAAAGGGAGGTCGCCCGAGGCACGGCTCGGGCGGCCTCCCGCCGTCGTCCGCCACCCTTCAGTACCAGATGGCGATGTCCAGCCCCGCGTCCGTCTTCTCCGGTGGGGTGGGCAGGCTCACGGCCGTACCGAGCGCGATGCGGTGGGCGCTCCAGGCCGCCGCCGCGGCGTCCAGGACATCGTCGGACGGCACCCGCCCGGCCGGGCCGAGGTCGTCGGGCAGGACGATGCCCTGCTCTTGGAGCAGACGGCGGCGCACCGCCTGGCCGCTCCAGCCCTTCTTGCTCCAGGCGACCGGCTCGCCGCCCCGCATCTGCGCGAAGGAGACCTCGGGATGGACCTCGTGAAGCCGGTGGCCGCCACCGTCGCGGAGGGCGTTGGCCTCGCGCAGCTTCGCTGCCAGCCCCCAGGTCTGGCGGGGCAGCCCCAAGCCGGTCAGTTGACGGCGGCACGCGTTGGCCGCGGCGTAGTCCGGCTGCTCCCAGACCTGCCGGGGCGGCACCGGGAAGACCCGCGACCGGTGCGCCCCCAGCGCTTCGGCGGCCAGCTGGTCCGCACGGCGGTTCCCCCTCTCCAGCAGCCCCAGCGGCATGTCGACCGCGACCACGGCCGCGTCCTCCATCCCGGCCAGCAGATCGCTCAGCCCACCGGCCGTCGCGGCACCGGCGAACACGCCGCCGCGCAGGATCACCGCGACCCAGCCGGAGCGGCAGGCGTCCACCCCCACGACGGCCGGGGAACTGGGGAGAGCGTCGCTACGGGAAGCCATGCGCCGTATCCGACCACACGTCCCCGTTCCCGTACAGCTAGGGCCAACGCCCTTGGGCTCAGCCCGCCGCCCGGTAGGGGCGGAAGAACGCGCGCAGCTCCTCCGCGTACAGTTCGGGCTCCTCGAACGGCGCGAAGTGGCCGCCGCGCGCGGGCTCGGTCACCCGCGCCACGTTCGCCGTACGGTCGGGCCACGCCCTCGGCGGGCGGACGATGTCCCCGGGGAAGAGCGAGAAGCCGGACGGGACGTCGACCCGGCGGGCGTGCTGTGCGGGCGGGATCGCGGCGTTCGCGCCGTACATGCGCAGGGACGAGCCGATCGTCCCGGTGAGCCAGTAGAGCGTGACGTTCGGCTGCCGATGTCCCCGCCCGCCGCGCCGAACCGCTCATAGCCGAGGACATCCATCAGCTCGGCCCACAGACGGGCGACGACTATGGAGTCGAGCGGCGGGCCGGTGGGGCGGTCGGAGTACCCGTAGCCCGGCATGTCGGGCACGACCACGTCGAACGCGTCGGCGGGGTCGGCGCCGTGGGCGCCGGGATCGGTGAGGTGCGGGATGACTTTCGCGTACCGCCAGAACGAGTCCGGCCAGCCGTGGCCGAGGATCAGCGGCAGGGCGGTCCCGGCCGGTGTGGCGGCCGCCCGCGCGTGCACGAAGGGGGCACATCCCAGCTCGGGCGCGTCCGGCCAGCGCGTCGCGCGCAGCCGCACACGGAGGTCGTTGAGCGCGGCGGGGTCGGTCCGCTGGAGGAACGGCTCGGGGCGGGGACGCACATCAGGCTTGATGATCACCGTACACGCCGCCTCGCTGGCTTGCCCGGTCCTTTCCCGTCCGCTGAAAATTCGGTGGCCGGGCACCGCCCTCCCCCGCCACGCTTGGCGACCATGGAACACCAGTCCCACCAGATCCGCGCACGGCACACCCCGGCCACGGTCACCGTCTACCAGGCGTATCCCCCGCACATCGGCCGTCCCGCGGCCCGCGACGGCCGGTTCCCAGCCGCCTGGAAGCGGGACCGGATGACCTGGATCAAACCGTCGTTCCTCTGGATGATGTACCGCTGCGGCTGGGGTCTGAAGGAGGGCCAGGAAACGATCCTGGCCGTGGAGATCACCCACGAGGGCTTCGCCTGGGCGCTGCGCAACGCCTGCCTCTCCCACTACGTACGCGGCCTCCACTCCGACCAGGCGGCCTGGAAGCGCCAGCTGCACCGCTCCCCCACCCGCGTCCAGTGGGACCCGGAACGCGACCTCCAGCTACAGGCCCTGCCGTACCGCTCCCTCCAGCTCGGCCTGGCGGGCGAGGCGGCGCGCCGGTACGCGGACGAGTGGACGGTGTCCATCACCGATGTCACGCCCCTGGCCCACGAGGTCCACGCCCTCGTCCGGGCGGGCAACCTGGACGCGGCGGCCGAGCGCCTTCCCGAGGAGCGCCCCTACCCGGCGGGCGACGACCTCGTCTCGCACCTTCGGGTCGCGTAGCCGAATCCGTTGACGCGCCCTGCCCTCCCCCATATCTTTCGTTCGAAGTTCTGAGCGACGTACGGGATTTCGAACGACACGATTCGAACGGGAGACGCATGCCCCGCACACGCTGGAGACTCGGCCTCACCCTCACCATCGGCGCCCTGCTCGCCGGTACCGTCACCGCCGTCCCCACAACCGCCACGGGCGCTCCCGCGCACACGGCGGCGGACGCCACCGACTACACGCTCTCCGTCGACCCGGCCGCCAAGGGCCCGGCCATCGACGACTCGATGTACGGGGTGTTCTACGAGGACATCAACCGCGCGGCCGACGGCGGTCTGTACGCCGAGCTGGTCCAGAACCGGTCCTTCGAGTACGACCCCGCCGACCACGCCTCGTACACCCCCATGACCGCGTGGGGTGAGGCCGCGACCGGCGGCGGCACCGGCGAGGCGAAGGTCGTGGACGACGAAGGCCGCCTGAACGAGCGCAACCGGCGCTATCTGCGGCTGACGCTCGGCGGCACCGGCGGATCGGCCGCCCGGTACGGGGTGGCCAACTCCGGTTACACCACCGGAATGGCCGTCAAGGCGGGCGAGCGCTATGACTTCTCGGTGTGGGCGCGCACCGACCAGGCCTCCGGAACCCCGCTGACCGTCGCCCTCGGCGACGGCTCAGGCAACGACACGCTCGCGCGCCCGCTGCGCGCCACCGTGCGCGGCGACCGCTGGACCAAGTACACCGGCACCCTCACCGCCGCCACCTCCAGCACCTCCGGACGGCTCACCGTCGCCGCGGGCGGCAGTGGCACACTCCGGCTCGACATGGTCTCGCTCTTCCCCCGCGACACCTACAAGCACCGCCCCAACGGCCTGCGCAAGGACCTCGCGCAGAAGATCGCCGCGCTGAAGCCGGGCTTCCTGCGCTTCCCGGGCGGCTGCCTGGTGAACACCGGCAGCCACGAGGCGTACGAGGCGCCGAACTGGCCGCGCAAGCGCTCCTACCAGTGGAAGGACACCATCGGCCCGGTCGAGCAGCGGGCCGTCAACGCCAACTTCTGGGGCTACAACCAATCCTATGGCATCGGCTACTACGAGTACTTCCAGTTCGCCGAGGACATCGGCGTGATGGCGCTGCCGGTGGTGCCAGCGCTGGTCACCGGCTGCGGTCAGAACAAGGCCACCGACGACCCCGCGCTGCTGAAGCGCCACATCCAGGACACCCTGGACCTCATCGAGTTCGCCAACGGCCCGGTGACCTCGACCTGGGGCAAGCTGCGGGCGAAGATGGGCCATCCGAAGCCGTTCGGCCTGACCCATCTGGAGGTCGGGAACGAGGAGAACCTGCCGGACGAGTTCTTCGTACGGTTCACCGAGTTCCGCAAGGCCATCGAGGCCGAGTACCCCGACATCACGGTGATCAGCAACTCCGGTCCCGACGACAGCGGGCAGACCTTCGACCGCGCCTGGGCGCTGAACCGGGCGGCGGACGTCGACATGGTCGACGAGCACTACTACAACAGCCCGCAGTGGTTCCTGGAGAACAACCAGCGCTACGACACCTACGACCGCTCGGGCCCGAAGGTGTTCCTCGGTGAATACGCCTCACAGGACAACAAGTGGTACAACGCGCTGACCGAGGCGGCGTTCATGACGGGCCTGGAGCGCAACGCCGATGTCGTCAAGCTCGCCTCGTACGCGCCACTGCTCGCCCACGAGGACGCGACGCAGTGGCGGCCCGACATGATCTGGTTCAACAACTCCGCCTCCTGGGGCTCGACCAGCTACGAGACGCAGAAGCTGTTCATGAACAACGTCGGGGACGAGGTGGTGCCGAGCAAGTCGTCCGCCACGCCCGCCCCCAGCGAGCCGATCAGCGGTGCCGTCGGCCTGTCCACCTGGGCCACCAGCGCGGCGTACGACGATGTCAGCGTGACCGGCGCGGACGGTTCGGCGCTGCTCAGCGACGACTTCTCGGGCGATGACGCGCAGTGGACCAAGGCCGCGGGCAAGGGGTCGTGGTCGGTGCGGGACGGTGCGTACGTCCAGTCCGACGCCGCCGCCGAGAACACCTTGGTCACGGCGGGCGACAAGGCCTGGCGCGACTACGACCTGAAGGTGAAGGCCACGAAGAAGTCCGGCAAGGAGGGCTTCCTCATCGCGTTCGGGGTCAAGGACACCGGCAACTACTACTGGTGGAACCTCGGCGGCTGGGGCAACACCCGCTCCGCCGTGGAGAAGTCGGTGGGCGGTGCCAAGCAGACGATGGCCGAGGATGCCACGAAGATCGAGACCGGGCGGACCTATGACGCCCGGGTCGAGGTGCGCGGCCGTCAGGTGACGCTGTACCTGGACGGCAAGAAGTGGGGCGGCTTCACCGACGACAAGGTGGCCGAGCCGTTCCGCCAGGTGGTGACGCGGGACAAGGCCACCGGTGAGCTGATCGTCAAGGTCGTCAACGCGCGGAGCACGGCCGCCCGCACCCGTATCGACCTGGGAGACCTGGGCCACGGCAAGGTGGCGCGGACGGCGCGGGCCACCACGCTCCAGGGCGCGCCGGAGGCGGTCAACACCGCTGCCGAGCAGCCCATCAAGCCGGTGAAGTCCACGTTCGACGGGGTGGCGAACACCTTCACGTACACCTTCCCGGCGGACTCGGTCACGTTCCTGCGGATCAAGACCAAGCGCTGAGCCGGATACCGGATACGCAGCGGGGCGGGGCGGGGTCACACCGGGCCCGCCCCGCTGTCGCGTTCAGTCCTCGCGGGCGGCGGTGCGCCGGGCGCTCTCCCGGCGCGGCCGCAGCGGGGCGTCCTGGTCGCTGAACAGCTCCGGGTGCTTGGCCCGGATCTTCTCCACATCGCTGAAGACCAGCCGGAGGTGCGAGCGCAGCGCCCCGTCGGCCCGGTCCAGATCGCCTTCCTCCAGCAGGTCGACCACCTCGCGGTGCTGGCCGATCAGCAGCGACATCTGCTGCGTCATCGGCAGCGAGAGCCGCCGGGCCCGGTCCAGCTGGGCCTTGGCCTGGCTGACCACGGGCCACGCCGAGCCATGTCCGCTCACCGCCATCAGCCGCTGGTGGAACTGCTCGTCCAGCTGGAAGAAGCCCGCCATGTCGGACCGCTCGTCGGCCTCCTCCTGCGCGGTGAGCAGCACCCGCAGCTCCGCCACATCGCGCGCGGTGGCCTTGCCGACGGCGTCGCGCAGCGCCGCGCACTCCAGCGCCTCCCGGATGAACTGCGCTGAGGCCACATCGCGCTCCCGGATGCGCGAGATGAACGTCCCCATCTGCGGATAGATGTCCACAAGACCCTCGTCGGCGAGGAGGATCAGGCTCTCGCGGACGGGGGTGCGGCTGACGCCCAGCTCGGCCGCCAGGTCGTTCTCCGATACGGCCGAGCCGGGGGCCAGCTCCAGGCCGACGATGCGCGCGCGCAGCACCTCATGGACGAGCTGCCGGGTGTTGCGCCCCCGGGAGCGTGCCGCGTGCAGTCCCTCCGCCGATGCCATCCGACCCCTTCCGAACCCTTGACCCGTCTTGCTGACGTACTTGTATGGTAGCCGACCAATAGCCCGGGCTCCACCCCGGAGCCGGTGCAGTGAGGAGCGCACACGCATGGCCACGATCACGGAGGCGACGGTCATCGTCACCTCTCCCGGCCGCAATTTCGTGACCCTGAAGGTGACCACGTCCGACGGGGTGACCGGGCTCGGCGACGCCACGCTGAACGGGCGCGAGCTGGCGGTCGCCTCCTATCTGCGGGACCACCTCGTCCCGCTGCTGATCGGCCGCGACCCCGCCCGTATCGAGGACACCTGGCAGTACCTCTACAAGGGGGCGTACTGGCGCCGGGGCCCGGTGACCATGACCGCGATCGCGGCGGTCGACACCGCGCTGTGGGACATCAAGGGCAAGGTCGCCGGGATGCCGGTGTACGACCTGCTGGGCGGCAAGGCCCGCGAAGGGGCCATGGTCTACGGCCATGCCAGCGGCGGCGACATCCCCGAACTCCTCGACGACGTCGCCCAGTTCCAGGAGATGGGCTACCGCGCGATCCGCGCCCAGGCCGCCGTCCCCGGCTCCCCCGGGACGTACGGCATCCGCCACGGCACGGTCGCCACCGTCTACGAGCCCGCCACCGGCGCCCTCCCCGAGGAACAGCCGTGGTCGACGGAGGCGTATCTGGACTTCGCGCCGCGCTATCTGGAGGCGGTCCGCGAGCGGTTCGGCTTCGGCTTCCACCTGCTGCACGACGTGCACCACCGGCTCAGCCCCACCGAGGCCGGGCGACTCGGCCGCAGCGTGGAGGATCTGCGGCTGTTCTGGATGGAGGACCCCACCCCCGCCGAACTCCAGGACTCCTTCCGCCAGATCCGCCAGACCACCACCACCCCGATCGCGGTCGGCGAGGTCTTCAACTCCATCTGGGACTGCCAGCAGCTCATCACCGAGCGGCTCATCGACTACATCCGCGCCTCGGTCGTGCACGCGGGCGGCATCACCCATCTGCGGCGGATCTTCCACCTCGCCGAGCTGTACCAGGTGCGCACCGGCTCCCACGGCGCCACCGATCTGTCGCCGGTGAGCATGGCCGCCGCCGTCCACCTGGACGTCACCGTGCCCAACTTCGGCATCCAGGAGTACATGGCGCACGACCCGCTCACCCACGAGGTGTTCCGGCCGACGTACGAGCTGCGCGACGGCGCCCTCCACCCCTCCGACGCGCCGGGCCTGGGCATCGAGCTGGACGAGGAGGCGGCCGCCCGCTTCCCGTACGACCCGAAGTACCTGCCGGTGAGCCGCCGTACCGACGGGTCGGTGCACGACTGGTGAGCACGCCACAGCGGCTGTCCCTGGCCACCCTGTCCGCCGTACCGGCCGCGTCCCGCCCGCCGGTCGATCCACGGGCGCTGCGCCCGCGGATCGTGCACCTGGGGATCGGCGCCTTCCACCGCGCCCATCAGGCGCTCGCCACGCAGACCGCCGAGGCGGCGCGCGGCGGCGGCTGGGGCATCGCCGGGGTCACCCAGCGCAGCCGGGCGGTGGTGGACGCGCTGCGCCCGCAGGACGGGCTGTACTCGTTCACCGAGCGACGGCCCGAGGGCCCGGCCACCCAGGTGGTCGGCGCGGTGACCGAGGTGCTGCACGCGACCGACGACGGCGCCCGGCTGATCGAACTGATCTCCTCGGCGGACGTCACCGTGGTCACCCTCACCGTGACCGAGAAGGGCTACCGGCGCGACCCGGCGGGCGGCGGTCTGGCGCTGGAGGACCCGTCCGTGCGCGCCGACCTCGCGGGCGCCGCCGCCCCCGCGACCGTCGTCGGGCAGCTCGCCACCGGGCTGCGCGCCCGGCTGCGGGCGAGCGGCGCGCCGCTGTCGGTCGTCTCCTGCGACAACATGGCGGCCAACGGCGCGGTCCTGCGGCGGCTGGTACGGGACTTCGTGGCGGCGAGCGCGTGGGACGAGCGCGACCGCCTCCTCGACTGGATGACCGGCTCGGTGGCCTTCCCCGCCACCGTCGTCGACCGCATCGTGCCCGCCACCACCGACGCCGACCGCGCGGCCGCCGCCCGTGCGCTCGGGGTGGCGGACGAGGGCGCGGTGACCGGCGAACCGTTCACCCAGTGGGTGCTCCAGGACATCTTCGCCGCCGAGCGCCCACGCTGGGAGGAGGCGGGCGCCCGGTTCGTCGCCGATGTGGCCCCGTACCAGTCCGCCAAGCTCCGGCTGCTCAACGGCGCGCACTCGCTGCTCGCCTACCGTGGCCTCGCCGAGGGCTGCGAGACCGTGGCCGATGTCCTCGCCACGCCGTGGGGCGAGGCGGCCGTGCGCGCGTACTGCGCGGAGGCGGCGCGGAGCCTGCCACCGGCCGAGGGACTGGACCTGGCCGCGTACATCGACAGCCTCGTCGTCCGGTTCGCCAACCCCGCGATGCACCACCGGATCCGGCAGATCGCCATGGACGGATCGCTGAAGATCCCCGAACGGTGGCTGGCCCCGCTGCGCGAGCTGCGCGCCGCCGGACGGGACGCCCCGGAACTGACGTCGGCCCTCGCCGCCTGGGCCCGCGTCACCCGCGACCACCCCCTGGACGACCCCGAGGCCGAAGCGCTGCGCCGGGCCTGGGACGCCCGGCCCGCGCGCGACGCCCTGCGCCGCCTGCTGAGCCTGCTGGGCGCCGACGACCTCGCGGACGACACCTCCCTGGTCACCTCCGTGGAGGCGGAGCTGCACTCCGGCGCCCGGACGCGCTGACCTCACGTACCACCGCTCATAAGGAGAGCCGCCGTGAAGACCCCCAGAGTCGTCACCGCCACCGACACACCACCCCAGGGCGAGGCCACCTCCGCCACCTCCGCCTCCGCGCCACCGCGCCCGCGCGGGCTGCGGCACAACACCCGCTGGCTGATGGTCTTCCTCTGCTTCCTCGGCATGACCGTCAACTACATCGACCGCGCCACCATCTCCATCTCACTGCCCTATATGACCGATGACCTGAACATCGGCCCCGAGTGGCAGGGCGTGATCCTCAGCATGTTCTTCGTGACGTACGCGCTGGGTCAGCTGCCCGCCGGGGCGCTGATCGACCGGTACGGCGAGAAGAAGATGTTCGCGCTCGGCGGCCTGCTCTGGTCGGTGGTCACCATCGCCACCGGATTCGTCCGGGGCATCGGCAGCCTGCTGGTCGCGCGGCTGGCCCTGGGCGCGGGCGAGGCACCGGCGTACCCCTCGTGCGCCAAGTCCGTCTCCCGCTGGTTCCCGGTCCGCGAACGGGCGCTGGCCAACAGTGTCTGGGACAACGGCGCCCGCGCCGGTACCGCCGTCGCGGCCCCCGTGGTGACCGCACTGATCGCCTGGCAGGGCTGGCGGATGGCGTTCTGGGTGACCGGCGCGGTCGCCCTGCTGTGGGTCGCGCTGTGGCTCAAGGCGTACCGCGAGCCCTCGGCGGGCGGCGGGATCAGCGCCGAGGAGCGCGCCTACGTCACGGCGGGCGGCGCCCGGCTGGAGGACGCTCCCGAGGAATCGGGGAGCACGGCGCCGGAGGAGCCCGCGGTGCGCTGGCGCGATCTGTTCCGGTACCGCACGGTCTGGGGCATGATGATCGGCTTCTTCTGCCTCAACTACGTCATCTACTTCTTCATCACCTGGTTCCCCAGCTATCTCGTCGACGCCCGCGGCTTCGACCTGCTGAAGCTCGGCTTCTACGGCGCCCTGCCCGGCCTCGTCGCCATCGGCGGCAGTCTGCTCGGCGGCTGGACCAGCGACACCCTGCTGCGCCGCGGCTGGTCGGTGACCCGCGCCCGTAAGACCTGCCTGGTGTGCGGGATGCTGTTCTCCTCGGTCATCGCCTTCGCCGTGCTCGTCCCGAGCGCCATGTGGGCCCTGACACTGCTGTCCGTCAGCTACGCCAGCCTCGCCTTCTCCGCCGCCTCGGTGGCCAGCCTGCCCGCCGATGTCGCGCCCACCCCGGGCCATGTGGCCTCGCTCGGCGGCATCCAGAACTTCGCGTCCAACCTGGCCGGGGTGCTCGGCTCGACCACCACCGGGCTGCTGCTGGGCTTCTTCAACCACTCGTTCGTCGCACCGCTGATGCTGTCCGGCGCGCTGTGCGTGGTCGGCGCCCTCACCTACGGCCTGGTCATCAAGCGCGTCGAACCCCTGCGGATCTCCACCGTCTGAGCCCCTGGCCGGGGCCTCGGGCGGGGGACGGCACAAGGGACGGCACAATGGGGCGCATGTCCCGACGTGCGCGCCGTACCACCCCTGTGACCTGCCCCTGCGGACTGCCCGCGTCCTACACCGACTGCTGCGGCCGCCTCCACCGGGGCGAGGCCCGGGCGGCCACGGCCGAGCAGCTGATGCGCTCCCGGTACAGCGCCTTCGCGGTGCGGGACGAGGCGTATCTGCTGCGCAGCTGGCACTCCACGACCCGGCCGCCCCGGCTCGAACTCGACCCGGGGCTCCGGTGGACGCGGCTGGAGATCCTCGGCACGACGGACGGCAGCGCGTTCCACTCGACGGGCACGGTCGAGTTCCGCGCGCACTACGTGAACGGCGGGGACGGCGGGGGCTCGGGCCAGCAGCACGAGAACAGCCGCTTCGCGCGCGAAGGGGGCGCGTGGGTGTACGTGGACGGCGTGAGCCTGCCCTGACGCGCCCCCGTCGGGCTTACCGGCGGCAGCCGTGCGGGGATTGTTCTCCATGATGTCGCCCACGCCTTCTGGCGCTCCGTCATCTCCATGGCGATGCTGGGGCGCTGTGCGTGGAAGCCACGCGCGTCCCATGGCCCCATGGAGCTGCCATGTCCCCTGTCGCGTTCACCAGACCCGTGGCGGCGCTGGCCGCCGCCTGTGCCCTTGTGCTGGGCGCCGTAGACCAGGCCGCCGCCGACAGTCCCCCCGCGCCCGAACCCCTCCCCCGGTCCTCGGCGGAGATGCTGCGGCCGGTCGCCCCTCCGGCGGCCGTGGGCCCGCCGTCCGGGGCACGGTCCCTCGCCGACGGCGACGGCATCCAGACCGCCCGCACGTCGCGGCCGATCGCCCCCGGGGTGAAGCTGACCTCGTACGACCGGCTGGAGTCGGACAAGTGGCTGCGGGCCGACGCGCTTTCGGTGGACCTCGCCAGCAGCGCGAAGGTCGACTATCTGCGCCCGGGCACGGTCGCCCGGCGCGAGACCGTCTCGCGGCTCGCCCAGGAGCACGACGCGGGGCCGGGGCGCCGCACGGTCGCCGCGATCAACGGCGACTTCTTCGACATCAACCAGACCGGCGCCCCCGAGGGCACCGGCATCGGCGACGGCCGGATCGTCAACTCCGCCGCGTCCGGCTCCGGCAGGGCGGTCGGCATCGGCCCGGCCGCCGCGGGACGCGTCCTCCAGCTGTACTTCGACGGCACGCTGACCCTCCCGGACGGCCCGCGTCCGCTCGCGGCGCTCAACGCCGCCAACGTCCCGGCCAGCGGCATCGGCGCCTACAACGCCCAGTGGGGCGAGGCGGACCGGGCGCAGACCGTGGACGGGGCGCGGCGCACCGCCGAGGTCACGGTCGTGGACGGCAAGGTCACCACGGCGCCCGGAGCGCCCGGCAAGGGGACGGTCCCGGCGGGCGCCACCGTGCTGCTGGGGCGTGACGCGGGGGCGGACGCCCTGGGCAGGCTGACGGTCGGTGACGCGGTGTCGTGGGAGTACCGGCCGCGTACCGACAGCGGCGACACCCCGCGCACGGCGGTCAGCGGCCGCGAACTCCTCGTCGTGGACGGCGAACCGGTCGGCCACGAGGGCGAGGGCAACAACGTCGCGGCGCCCCGCACGGCCGTCGGCTTCTCCCGCGACGGCCGGACGATGCAGGTCCTCACCGTGGACGGGCGGCAGGCGGACAGCGGCGGGGTCACCCTCACCGAACTGGGCCGGATGATGAAGGACGCGGGCTCCTACAGCGCGCTCAACCTCGACGGCGGCGGCTCGTCCACCCTCCTCGCCCGCGAACCCGGCAGCGACACGGGCCAGGTGGAGAACAGCCCGTCCGACGGCAGCGAGCGCCCCGTGCCCAACGGTCTCGCCTTCACCGCCCCCGACGGCAGCGGCCGCCTCCGGGGCTTCTGGGTGGAGACGGCGACCGGCGCGAGCGAGGCGCCCACCGTCGATCCGGTCCGGGGCGGCCACCCGGAGCGGGTGTTCCCGGGGCTGACCCGCCGTCTCACCGCCGCGGGCTACGACGAGACGTACGGCCCGGCCGAGGGCGCACCGCACTGGCAGGCGGCCGATCCCCGGGTCGGACGGGTCGGCGCGGACGGCACGTTCACCGCGCGCCACGGCGGCGACACGGCGGTCGTCGCGCGGCGCGGCGCGGCCCGGGGCTCGCTCCGGTTGAGCGTGCTGGACGAGCTGGACCGGATCCGGCCCACCACCCGGCTGCTCGGGCTCGCCGACGCCGGGGCCACCGGCCGCTTCGGGATCGTCGGCCTGGACGCGCACGGCACCAGCGCGCCCATCGAGCCGTCCGACGTCCGGCTGAGCTACGACCACGCGCTGTTCGACATCGCCCCGGATCCGGCGACGGGCGACTTCACCGTCAAGGCGCGCGGCGACCGGGCCGCGGGCCAGGTCAGGGTCGCGGTCGGCGGCGCCGTCACCGTACTGGCCGTCACGGTCGGCCTCACCGATCAGCCGGAGGCGTCCTTCGACGACGCCGGGCGGTGGGTGTTCAGCCAGGCCCGCGCCTCCGGTTCGGCGAAGGCCACGCCCGATGGCCACAGCGGCACCGGGCTGGAGCTGACGTACGACTTCAGCCAGTCCACCGCCACCCGCGCCGCCTATGTCACCCCGCCGGAACCGATCGCGGTGGACGGCCAGCCGCAGTCGTTCGGGCTGTGGGTCAAGGGCGACGGCAAGGGGGCGTGGCCGACCCTCCAGCTCAAGGACGGCGCGGGCTCGGACCAGTTGCTGCGCGGCCCGTACGTCACCTGGACCGGCTGGCGACATGTCGACTTCACGGTTCCGGCGGGGGTCGCGTATCCGCTGAAGGTGAGCCGCTTCTACCTCGCGGAGACGGGCGCCGCCCGCCAGTACACGGGGCAGGTCGTCCTCGACGACCTCACCGCCCGGGTCCCGCCGGACGTCGAGCTGCCGAAGGAGGACGTACGCCCCGATCCGCTCATCACCACGGCCGCCCGCACCGAGGGCCGGGACTGGCGGTTCGCGGTGATGTCGGACGCCCAGTTCGTGGCCCGCGCCCCGGACAGCCCGATCGTGGCCCAGGCCCGCCGCACCCTGCGGGAGATCAGGGCGGCGAAGCCCGACTTCCTGGTCATCAACGGCGACTTGGTCGACGAGGGCTCCCCCGCCGATCTCGCCTTCGCCCGCCGCGTGCTCACCGAGGAGCTGGGCGATGCCCTGCCCTGGTATTACGTGCCGGGCAACCATGAGGTGATGGGCGGCTCGATCGGGAACTTCACCGCCGAATTCGGCCCCGCGCACCGCACGTTCGACCACCGGGGCACCCGGTTCCTCACGCTCGACACCTCCAGCCTGCGGCTCAGGGGCGGCGGCTTCGACCAGATCAAGCGGCTGCGCGAGCAGCTGGACGCGGCCGCCGCCGATCCGGGCATCGGCTCGGTCATGGTGATCGAACACGTCCCGCCGCGCGACCCCACCCCGCAGCAGGGCAGCCAGCTGAGCGACCGCAAGGAGGCCGCGCTGCTGGAGAACTGGCTGGCCGACTTCCGCCGTACGACGGGCAAGGGCGCGGCGTTCATCGGCAGCCATGTGGGCACCTTCCACGCCTCGCGGGTGGACGGCGTCCCGTATCTGATCAACGGCAACGCGGGCAAGAACCCGGCCACCCCGTCCGGTCAGGGCGGCTTCACCGGCTGGTCGATGGTGGGCGTCGACCAGGTCCCGCCGGGGCAGCGGGCCGAGGCGCGCCACGCGCCGTGGACCGGCGGGCCCGACTGGGTGTCGGTGCAGACCCGGGCCCATGTGGACGGGCTGACGGTCACCGCACCGGCCGAGCTGCGCGCCGGGCAGGACGCGGATGTGACGGCGGCGGTGATCCAGGGCGAGGGGGCCGGTGCCCGCACGGTGCCGGTCGGCGGGCCGCTCAGCGCGGACTGGACCGGTTCGCGAGACGTCTACGTCGGCGATGTGTCCCGCGCCCGGGCGCACCCGGGCCGCTATGTCGCCGCGTTCGACCCGGCGACCGGGAGACTCATCGCGCTGCGCCCGGGTACGGCGACCCTCACGGTGGCCGTGAACGGCGCGACGGCGCAGGCGCGCTTCTCCGTGACGGCGGCCGGGGCGCCCGCGGCGTGAAGCGCGGCCGGTGGGGGCGGGGTTCCGCCCCCACCGGTCACCGGCATCAGGTGTCCCAGACCCGGCGGACCTGTTCGAAGCGGGTCGGCAGCGGAGGGCGGCGCGCGGCGTACCGGGCGTTCGTACGGTGGACGAAGCGGCGCCACGAGAGCACCAGCCCCTGCCGGGTGATGGGCAGCCCGGCGGCGACGGTCACCCCGTGGTCATGGGTGTGGTGCACGGTGAGCAGCAACGCGTCCGGGATGGACCCCTCCAGCTCGGTGCACAGCTGCTCGCGCACCAGCAGCCAGCGGCGCAGGACCAGGATCGTCCCGGCGTCCAGACCGTGGCGGCGCGGGATCCGGTGCTTGCCGTGTTCGATGGTCACCCATCCCGCGTCCAGGTCGAGCGAGGCCATGGTGCAGCGCAGCAGTCCGCCGTAGCGGGCGCCGCTGGCCCGGGCCAGCCCCACGATCACCGCGAGCCGTACCGTCTCCGGCTTCGCACCGTTCTCCAGAGCCTGCACCGACAGCAGCCGCCAGATCCACTCCGCCTCCGCGGCCGACACCACCGGCCGCGGATACCGGTCCCGCTCCGTCTCCCCCGCCTTCGCCGTCACGCCGCCACCTTCCTCCTCCGATTATCCGCTTGGCACATTATTTCTGCCGAGCGGCGGGTCACAACCCCAGATCGCTCAGGCCCGGGTGGTCGTCCGGGCGGCGGCCGAGCGGCCAGTGGTACTTGCGGTCCGCCTCCGCGATGGGCAGATCGTTGATGGACGCGTGGCGCCGCGTCATCAGACCATCGGCTCCGAACTGCCAGTTCTCATTGCCGAAGGACCGGAACCAGTTGCCGGAGGCGTCATGGCATTCGTAGGCGAAACGCACCGCGATGCGGTCGCCCTCGAAGGCCCACAGCTCCTTGATGAGCCGGTAGTCCAGCTCTTTCGCCCACTTCCGGGTCAGAAAGTCGACGATCGCCGGGCGGCCGTGCGGGAATTCGACGCGGTTGCGCCAGCGGGAGTCGACGGAGTAGGCGAGGGCCACCTTTTCGGGGTCGCGGGAATTCCAGGCGTCCTCCGCCTGACGGACCTTCTGGAGGGCGGTGTCCCGGGTGAACGGCGGAAGCGGCGGGCGCTCGGTCACAATCTCTCCCTGTGCGGTGATCCATGGCTGACGGTTCACACGGTACGGTCACCGCGTGCGTCTTCTGCTGATGTCGGACACTCATCTGCCGCGACGGGCCAAGGAGCTGCCGCGCGAGCTGCTGGGCCAGGTGGCGCGCGCCGATGTGGTCATCCACGCGGGCGACTGGGTCGACACCGCCACCCTCGATCTGCTGGAGGCGCGCTCGTCCCGGCTGATCGGCGTGTACGGCAACAACGACGGGCCCGAGCTGCGGGCGCGGCTGCCAGAGGTGGCCTGTGCGGAGCTGGGCGGGCTGCGCTTCGGGGTAGTGCACGAGACGGGCGCGGCGCAGGGGCGTGAGCGGCGCTGCGCGCAGCGGTTCCCGGAGCTGGATGTGCTGGTGTTCGGCCACAGCCACATCCCGTGGGACACCACATCGGCCGACGGACGGCTGCGGCTGCTCAACCCGGGCTCCCCCACCGACCGGCGCCGCCAGCCGTACTGTACGTATCTGACGGCCACGGTCGAGGACGGACGGCTGACCGCCGTGGAGCTGCACCGGCTGCCGCCCCGCCGCTGAGGGCGCCGCTCCCGCTGGCCGCCGTGTCGCTGACGCTGGGCGCCGGGCGGCGCTCGCCGCCGGGGCGCGGCGCTGCCTCCGCCCCCGCGATGGGCGCACGGATTGAACCTGCGGCCCGATTGCGACAAAGTGAATATAAGGCACATACCCCTTTTCCGGCTCGGTGGCCGCACACCGAACCCCGACCCGACGAGGGCGCCATGGCGTACTACGGCGAAGACAGCACTCCTCCGATGGGCACGCCCGCCCATGCCTCGCCCAGGAGCGCACCGGGCGTGCTGCGCGCCCATGACGTCGGCCTGCTGGTGGTGCGGCTCGGGGTCGGGCTGATCGTCGCCGCGCACGGGGCGCAGCATCTGTTCGGCTGGTGGGGCGGGCCCGGGCTTTCCCGGACCGCCGTGGATTTCGCCCACCTCGGCTACCCGGCGCCCCGGGCGATGGCCGTCATCGCGGGGCTCACCGAGGCCCTGGGCGGGCTGGGGCTCGCCGTGGGCCTGCTGACGCCGCTGGCCGGGGCCGCCGTGGCGGGGACCATGGCCAACGCGGTCGCCGTCGCCTGGAAGCTCGGCCTCCTCGGCGGTTTTGAGTTTCCGCTGCTCATCGGCGTGTGCGCGGCCGGTCTCGCGCTGAGCGGGTCGGGCCGTATCGCCATCGACGGACTCATTCCGGGGTTGCGGTCGCAGCGGCTCGGCTATGGTGTGGCAGCGCTCGTCCTCGCGGCGATCCTGGCGACGATCCTCATCCTGCTGCGCGCGTGACGTGGCGCGCCCCGATCCGTCCGGCTCACGGTGAACGGGGCGCGGCGGTTCTCCGTATGGCTCTGTACGCGCCCTGGCATGCGGGGCGCGGATCGAACCCTACGGAGGAACCAGCTCATGACTGAACGGTTCACGCCTCCCATCCAAGCCCTCCCGGACGGGGACGCGGAAGTCCGTCTGGTGCTCCACCTGCCGTGGGACGTGGTCTCCGCGCTGGGTCAGGAGGCCGGGCGGCTGGCCGCCCAGATGCACCGGCCGGTGAGCCTGGACGAGGCGGTCAGCCACCGGCTGCGCACCCAGGCCATGAGCACCGCCACCCACGCCAAGCCCCAGCTGGAGCGGAACCAGCCCGCGCCCCCGCCGTCGCCCTCGGCGCAGCCCACGACCCGGTCCCCGGGCGAGCAGGCCCGCCAGGCGATCGACAAGATCAACGGTTCCGCCTCTTCCACCAACGGCAGCCACGCCGGGGCGGCCCCCGGCGGCGCCGGTCAGGGCGGCTCCCACAGCACCACCGAGACCTCCGGCCCGCCGCCCGGCGCCACCGCCGCGGACGCCCCCGCCGACCGCGGCATCCTGGAGCGCCCCGCCCGGGCCACCGGCCCGGTGAACGGGACCGCGCACGGCCCGGGGGCGCTGAACGGGACGGCCACCGAGATGCCGAGATGAGCGCTGGCCCCTGTCCGGCGGATCTTCGCGGGGGATGACCACGCGCTGGCGACGATGACCAGCGCGATGGCGTCCCGCCGCCGGGCGGCCGGGTCGCGGGGGTCAGGAGCCGAGCGCGCCGAGATCGACCGTCGCGGCCATGGCCCGCGCCCCGTCGTCGTTGAGGTGCATGCCGTCGCCGCTGTCGAAGGCGGCGTGGAGATGGTCCGGGCGAGCGGGGTCCGCCACGGCCCTTGCGACATCGAAGACCGTGTCGAAGGTGCCGCTGTCCCGGATCCAGTCGTTCACCTCGCGCCGTACGGCGATGCCCTCGGGCGTGATGTTGTTCGGGGGGACGGCCCCGGCGAAGGGGCCCAGGGTCGCGGCGTGGATCGCGAGACCGGCGCCGTGCGCCCGTGCGGCCAACTCGGTGAATCCGGCCACCAGTTCATCGGCCGCGACCGGGGGCAGGCCGAGTATGCCGGGCAGTCCGAGGTCGTTCATGCCGAAGTGCACCAGGACGTGCCGGGCGTTCCCGCACGACAGCACGTCGCGCTCGAAGCGCGCCAGGGCGTGTTCACCTATCTCGTCGGCTAACAGCCGGTTCCCCCCTATGCCCTGGTTGACCGCCCAGCCGCGCCGCAGCCTGCGGTTGAGCGCGTCGACGGAGCGCCGGTTGGCGCCGAGGGTGGTGCCGACGCCCTCGAACCAGGAGTCCCCGAACGCGACGGTGACCGGTGTGTCCCGCTCCGCGAGCACATCGACCCCGGTCACATAGAACCCGGCCTGGACCTGCTCGGCGCCGGGCAGGCCCACCGCACCGGCGCGATCCCCGGCCGCGACATAGGCCGTCTCCACGCTGGTGTGGGAGTAGGTGGCCGGTCCGGTGTCCTCCGGGAGATAGAGGCTGAGCACCAGGTCGGTGCCCGCCCTCACCGGCAGTGCGACCGGATCGCTGACGATCTCGCCGCCCGCGGGCACCGTCACCCGCCGCGAACCGCCGAAACGCAGCGCGGTATCGGTGGCCGTCTCGATCCGGTCTCCGCCGCCGCGCACGGCGACCCGGGCGTCGGCCACGGTGAGGGGGGTGTGGCCGTACCGATTGGAGAGCCACACCCGCACCTGCTCACCGCCACCGGCCAGACGCAGTATCTGACGCACCGTCTGATCGTGGAACACCCGGGGCTCGTCGAACCGGAGCTTCTCGTAGGGGCTGATCACCGCGCTCCTGAACCCCGCCAGCCACTGAACACCCATGATTGGGCCCTCTCCTTCCCCCGTCGGCGGTCTCACCATGTGTTCAACTGCGCTGTCGCGTCAGTTGAACACCCGCCGGGCATGGCTGGAGGACCGCTGAGAATGTGAATACGCATCCTGCGGCCTGCCGCCGGGGCGCGTCCAGCGATCTGTGACTCTTCAGCCGGTTTCGCCGACTTCCTGCGCGAACTCCGCCCACATGCCCGCGTATTCCCTCGCCAGGTCGGCCACCAGATCCGTACAGTGCGAGGGCACCGCCTCGGCCAGCTTCAGCAGCTCCTGCCGCTGCATGGCGCTGCGCTGCAGCAGTCGAAGCAACCGGCGGCCGCTCTCCTTGTGCCGCAGCGACGGATCGCGTAACAGCTTGACCATGGGCGACAGGTCGGTCGGCCGCATCGGCCTGATGGCGCTCACGGTGGCTCCGGCGGTCCTGCCCAGCGAGGTGGCGCAGCTCTTCGTGCCGGTGGCCGACTGCTTCGGGTGCCCGTTCCGGTCCGGCACGGGGAGCCGGCCGGAGGCGAGTCGCTTCCGGACGTCGCTGACCGTCGCCGGTGAGATGCCGACGGTCCGCGCCACCTCGCGCAGGGAGGCGTGCGGGCGCTCCGTCAGCAGTTCGGCGGCCCTCCTGCGGCCCTCCGCGCTGTCCGACGGCCGGACCTTGCCGTCCCTGCCGATGCGGGCCTTCGGATGCGGCGCCACATCGGTCAGGGTGGACCGCAGCCCGGCCACGGTCTTGGCACCGAGACCGGCGGTGCGCGCGACCGTCCGGTCCGAGAGATGCGGAGAGGAGACGAGGATGCGCGCCGCCGCCGCCCGGCGGTCCTCCCGGGACAGCGGAAGGCCGTGCGCCATGTTGGACCGGACCGCGAGGAGGAACGCCTCCTCGGCCGTGCCGTCGAAGAAGCGCACCTCGATGGTCTCCTGGCCCTTCGTCCAGGCGGCCATGAGGCGGTGCATGCCGTCGATCACCCGCATCGTGGAGCGCTCCACGACGATCGGCGGAAGCGGACCGTCAACTTCCGCCAGCCGGGCGACATGCGCGGCGTCTTCTCCTCGCAGCCGCGGAGAGAGACCGGGCACGAGCGACGAGATCGGCACGGGCTCGGCCTCTTGGGGGAACGCCCGGGTCAAAGTCCGCGCCCTGGACGGGACGTCGGAATCCTCTTGCTCGGATTCCAGGGGATGTGCGCTGCGATCGGCCATGTGACTGAACCTCTTTCATCCTGAGTCGCCTGGGTGAAATGGCCTGGTCGGGGAGGCGTCCCTGGGGCGGCGCCCTGGCGGGGCACCGATGGGACACCGCGAACTCCCCTAGCACTACCCGCGCTGTTCGGGATGAAAGAGGTTCACCGACTCATCTCCCCCACATTTCGAACACCCTTGGCGCACCGCTGCACTGTACACAGAGCCAAGCGTTCAAACGGCGTAGGAGAATTGCACGGAACTGCGTTCCGGAAACGTGCGGTCGATGCCACGGCGGACAATTACCGATAACCGGCGAAGTAGTACCCCATTGTGGCGCGCCGGGCGAATGTCCGCACGATGGGGTACATGGTTCACAGGATGAGTTCGCTGCCGTCCGCCAGGACCTCCGCGCCCGCTCGCCGCACCGCCGCACTGGCGGAAGAGGAGGGGTCGAGAAGGGGGTTGGTGTTGTTGAGGTGGGTGTAGATCCGGCGCAGTCCCGGGTGGCGGGCGAGCGCCGCGAGGCTGCCGCCGGGTCCGGCCACCGGCACATGGCCCATCAGGGACTGCCCGGCGTCGCCGGAGCGGACGGCCGTGCCCAGTTCGTCGGCGCTGAAGAAGGTCCCGTCCAGCAGGGCGCAGGACGCCGAGGCCAGCAGGTCGTCGAACCCGTCCGGCCAGGTGGCCAGGCAGGGGGCGTAGACTAGGGCGCCGCCGGTCGCCGGGTCCTCGACGCGGTAGGCGCTCACCCAGGGGGCGCCGGGGTGCGGACCGTCGGCGTACTTGGGGGCCTTGGCGCTGACGGGGTGCGCGGTGACGGTGAGCCCGCCCGCCAGCTCGAAGCCGGTGCCGTCCCGCCACTCCCATGGCGCATAGCGGTCCAGCAGGCCGCGCAGCGGCAGGTCGGCGGTGAGCGCGCCGATGACCGGGGGCGCGGCGTGCACGGTCAGGTCCGCGCCGCCGCGCATGATGGTCAGCCCCAGGGCGTGATCGACCTCGGCGTCGGTGAGCAGCACGCCGCGCACGGGAGTGTCCCGTGGCCCGGGGCCGGGTGTCAGGGCGGGCGTGGCCAGGAGCTGGGTGCGGATGTCCGGGGAGGCGTTGAGCAGCCACCAGTCGCGTCCGTTGCCGCTGACGGCCGCGCACTCCTGGGAGCGGGCGGGCAGTTCGCCCCGGTGGCAGCGGGCGCACAGCGCGCAGGCGCAGTTCCACTGCGGGAACCCGCCGCCCGCGGCGGTGCCGAGCAGGATCACCCTCATGGGGCCACCGGCTTCCGGGGGACGAACGCCAGGTCGGCCGCCGCCAGGCCTTCTTCCAGCGCCGCGTCGACCAGCGGCCGGTGCGGGGAGAGGCCGCAGACCGGATCCGTGGCCGCCGCGTCGCCCGTGAGCTGGAACGCCTGGCAGCGGCAGCCGCCGTGGTCGGTGTGGCGCTCGGGGCAGGTACGGCACGGTTCGCGCATCCAGCCGGTGCCGCGAAAGGCGTTGAACGCCTGCGACTCGTACCAGATCTCGGACAGCGGGCGGCGCAGCGCGTTCTCCCTGGGCAGCGTGGTGATGGCGTACGCCGCCGGGCACGGCAGCACGTCCCCAGTGGGGGTGACGGTCAGCTGGGTGCTGCCCCAGCCGTCCATGCACGGCTTGGGCCGGTCGGCGTAGTAGTCGGCGGTCACGTAGACGATTTCGGGGCCGCCCGCGTGCTTGTCCCGGGCGCGCCGTACGGCCTGGCGCGCGGCGGCGAGCTGGTCCGGGGTGGGCAGCAGCGCGGCGCGGTTGCGCAGCCCCCAGCCGTAGTACTGGGTGTTGGCCAGCTCGATCCGGTCGGCGCCCATGCTGACGGCGAGGTCCACGATCTGTTCGGCCCGGTCGATGTTGGCGCGGTGGAGGACGACGTTGACGGTGAGCGGCAGCCCGGTGACGGCGACCGCCTCCGCGGCCTTCAGCTTGGCGGCGTGCACCCGGGCCCCGGCGATCAGGTCTCCGGCGCCGGGGTCGGCGTCCTGGAGGGAGAGCTGCACATGGTCGACTCCGCGCTCCGCCAGTTCCCGCGCGCGCTCGGCGGTCAGGCCGACGCCGCTGGTGACGAGGTTGACGTAGGCGCCGAGCTGGCGTGCCCGGCCGACCAGCTCCGGCAGATCCGGTCGGGCCAGCGGCTCACCGCCGGAGAAGTGCGTCTGTACGACGCCGAGCGCGCGGGCCTGGGTCAGGATGTCCGACCACTGCTCGCGGGTCAGCTCCTCGGAGCGGCGGACCAGCTCCAGGGGGTTGGAGCAGTAGGGGCAGTGCAGTGGGCAGCGGTGGGTCAGCTCGATCAGCATGCCCAGCGGGGGCCGGGCGGTGGCGTCACGGGTAGTGGCGTCGTTGGCGGTCGCGTCAGCCATCGAGATCCACCACCCGGCGTTCCGCCAGCCGCCGCAGCAGCTCAAAGACGTCGTCGGCGCTCACACCCTCGTACTCCTCGCCGAGGCGCTCGACGATGCGGCCGACGTCGGACGTGCCGTCGCAGAGGGCGAGCACCGCCGCCGCGGTGTCGTTGAGCACCACGACGCGTTCGGGCAGCAGGACCAGCTCGCCGCGTACCGGATCGCTGGTCAGCCGGACTCCGGTCCGCAGCCGCGGCACGGTGGGTTCTGGCAGGCCGGTCATGTGCGCGTGCCTCCGTTTCCCGAGTGGTAGTCGAGCGCGTCGAGGACGGCGCTCAGCACATCGCATTTGAACGCCAGCGCCTTCACACAGGCCTCCTGCTGCGCACGGGTGACGGCGTGCCGCGCCACCAGGTCGAGCAGCGAGCGGCCCTCGGGGCCCACCACCTCGATGCGCGCGGTGAAGTACTGGAATCCCTCCTCCGCGATCCACGGGTAGTGCTCCCGCAACCGGCCCAGCCGGTGGGCGAGCAGGCCCGGTGAGAACAGCTCGGTCAGCCCTGACGCGACAGCCTCCAGCCAGGGGCGGCGCCGGGCGAAGTCCCCGTAGGCGTCCACCGCGAAGCGCACACCCGGCAGGACGAGGCGCTCGGAGAGCACCTCGTCCTGACCGAGCCCGACCGCTTCGGCCAGCCTGAGCCATTTCTCCGCACCGCCCGAGGAGGAGTCCGTCCCGTCGTGGTAGACGATCCGGGACAGCCACTGGCGCCGTACCTCGGGCAACGGGCAGTTGGCGACGATCGCTGCGTCCTTCTGCGGCAGGCAGCGCTGGTAATACCAGCGGTTGGCCGCCCACAGCCGCAGCTCGCCCTTGTCCAGCAGCCCGTCGTGCATCCGCTGATGGAACGGGTGCCGGTCCCAGTACGACGACTCCAGCGCGTAGAGCGCCTTCCGGAATTCGGCCTCGCTCCACGGGGCGCCGGCCTCATGTGTCACGGACATCAAAATGGCTGCGTCCTTATCAGCGACCGTGCGTCAGTCGCGGGCGAAGTAGGCGGTGACTTCCAGCGCGGTGTCGAAGGAAACAAAATCGGGACGGTGCCAGGTCTTCTTGACTCGGAGTTCCTTGTCGGCTGTCCGCATACGACTACTCCCTTTCATAGAACGGTGTTTGCCGAATGTGCGAGAGTGAGGCTAACGACACCCTCGAGACGGCGGCAATATCCGGCCCGGTGTTCAACGCGGGGCGGCAACGACCGCCTCTGGTAGGGTGAAGTACGAGTGATGTGCGACAAAGGAGAGGCAACCGTGGTTGTGGCGGGTGACGACGACATCTCCGGATGATCCGGATGTCAGCGGACACAGATGTGCGTCAGCCGTCTGTGGTCGTATCCCCATGCCTTGACCACCGCACCCTCCGGGCCACGTTTGTGCGCCCGCATCGTCTGCGAGGCCTTCCTTCATGTCCGAAGCCGCTATCGTCTGCTCGAATCTCTCCTTCTCCTGGCCCGACGGCACTCCGGTGTTCCAGGATCTGTCCTGGTCCGTGGGTGACGGCCGCACCGGCCTGGTCGCGCCGAACGGCGCCGGGAAGTCCACCCTGCTCCGGCTGATCGCGGGCGAACTCGACCCGAACCGCGGCGGCGTGACCGTCAAGGGCCTGCTCGGCTATCTCCCCCAGAGCCTCCCCCTCACCCTCGACCTCACGGTGGCCGAGGTGCTGGGCATCGCCCCCATCATCCAGGCGCTGGACGCCATCGCCTCCGGGGATGTGGGCGAGGAGCACTTCACGACGGTCGGCAACGACTGGGACATCGAAGAGCGCAGCCGTATCCAGCTCGACCGCTTAGGCCTCGGCGACATCCCGCTGACCCAGCGGCTGCACGCCCTCAGCGGCGGCCAGGTCATCTCCCTCGGTCTCGCGACCCAGCTGATCAAGCAGCCCGATGTGCTGCTCCTGGACGAGCCGACCAACAACCTCGACCTGGACGCCCGCCGCAAGCTCTACGGCGTGCTGGAGAACTGGCCCGGCGCTCTGCTGGTGGTCAGCCACGACCGGGAACTGCTCGACCGCATGGACCGGATCGCCGAACTCGACACGGGCGAGATGCGGTTGTACGGCGGCAACTTCACCGACTACGAGGAGGCCGTGCGCGCCGAGCAGGAGACCGCCGAGAAGAACATCCGCACCGCCGAACAGCAGGTCAAGCGGGAGAAGCGGGAGATGCAGCAGGCCCGGGAGCGGGCCGCGCGCCGGGCCGGAGTCGGCGCCAAGGCCGCCAAGAAGGGCAGCATCCCCAAGATGGCCGCCGGTACGCTCAAGCGCCGCGCCCAGGAGTCGGCGGGCAAGGCGAACGACATGCACGGCCAGCGCCTCGCCGACGCCAAGGCCAAGCTGGACGAGGCGAGCCGGGCGCTGCGGGATGACCGTCGGATCACCCTGGAACTGCCCGACACCAACGTTCCCTCGGGGCGCACCGTCTTCCTCGGCGAGGGAATCCACGTCCGCTACGGCGAACGGGAGCTGTTCTCGGGCGAGGGCGTCGACCTCTCGATCCGGGGGCCCGAGCGCATCGCGCTGACCGGCCCCAACGGCGTCGGCAAGTCCACGCTGCTGCGCGTGATCAACGGTGAACTCGACGCGGGAGCCAGGGAGTTCAAGCGGGCGGACGGCCGGGTCGCCTACCTCTCCCAGCGCCTCGACACGCTGCCGCTGGACCGCAGCGTCGCCGAGTGCCTGGCCTCCTACGCGCCGCAGAAACCCGAGGCGGATCGGATGAACCTGCTGGCCCGTTTCCTCTTCCGGGGACCCGCGGCGCATCTGCCGGTCGGGGCGCTGTCGGGCGGTGAGCGGCTGCGCGCCACCCTGGCCTGCGTCCTGGGCGCCGAGCCCGCGCCACAGCTCCTGCTGCTCGACGAGCCGACCAACAACCTCGACCTCGACAGCGTCGAGCAGCTGGAGGGGGCGCTCAACTCGTACGAGGGCGCGTTCATCGTGGTCAGCCACGACGAGCGGTTCCTCAAGGAGATCGGGGTGAACCGCTGGCTGCGGATGTCGGACGGCCGTCTGCGCGAGACCGGGGCGCCCGCCGGTGACTGACGCATCCACACCACGGACCGGAGGGCAGGATGTCCTCTCCGCCGACCACCGCTCCGCGCACCTCCTCGGCGAGAACCTCCACTGCGCGCTGGGGGACCGCATGGTGCTGCGCGATGTCTCCCTCAAGGTGTCCCACGGCGAGCGGGTGGGCCTGATCGGGGAGAACGGCCGGGGCAAGTCCACCCTGCTGCGCGCGCTCTCCGGAGAGCTGACACCGCAGCGCGGCCAGGTCGTGCGCGCCGTGACCGGCCAGGTGGGGTTTCTGCCACAGCGGCCGGACTTCCCCGCCGACGCCACCATCGAGGACGTACTCAGCCGGGCGACCGCGGAATTCGGAGAGCTGTCCGCGCGGATGACGGCCGCCGAGGAGCGGATGGCCTCCGCCGAGGGCGACCTCGACGCCGTACTGGAGGAGTACGGCCGTCTGCAGGAGGAGTTCAGCCGCCGGGGCGGCTGGGAGCTCGGCGCCCGCGTCGGTGAGGTGCTGGACGTCTTCGGCCTGGCCGGGCTGGACCGCGGGCGCCACACCCGGACCCTCTCGGGCGGCGAGCGGGCCCGGCTGGCGCTGGCCTCGCTGGTGCTCACCGAACCGGCCGGTCTCCTGCTCGACGAGCCGACCAACCACCTTGACGACCGGGCGGTGGACTGGCTCGTCCAGTGGCTCGGGCGGTACCAGGGCCCGTGCCTGATCGCCTCGCACGACCGGGTGCTGCTGGACACGGCCGTCACCGCCATCGTCGACCTGGACGGCCCCAGCGGCTCCACCGCGCGCTACGGCGGCGGCTACCGGGACTACCTGGACGAACGCGCCGCGGCACAGGAGCGCTGGCGGCAGCGGTACCGCGACTGGAGCCAGGAGCTGGCCGAGGCGCGGCGGCGGCTGCACCGGGCCCATACGAGCGGCCGTGTCTTCGGGGGCCGGGGCGACAACGACAAGCTGTCCTACAACGCCGCCGGGAGCGCCGCCCAGGCGGCCGTAGCCCGTACGGCCCGCTCCGCCCAGCAGCACCTGCGGCGGCTGCTGGACGAGAAGGTGCCACGGCCTCCGGAGCCGTTGACTTTCACTCCCCCGCCGGAGGCGGACCCGGCGGACGGGGTCCTGGAACCGGCCGACGGGGTGCTGTTGCGGGCCGAGGGCCTGACCGCCGGTGAGGTGCTGCGGGACGCCGACCTGGAGTTGGCGCCCGGCGCCCGGTATGTGATCACCGGCCCGAACGGCGCGGGCAAGTCGACGCTGCTGTCGGTGCTGGCGGGCGAGCGGGCCCCCGACGCCGGGGTGCTGGAGCGCGCGCCGGGGCTGCACATCGGATATCTGCCGCAGGACAGCGATTTCAGCGCGGAGCGCGGCAATCTGCTGGACACCTTCGCCGCTCGCCGCGCGGCCCATGTCGAGGACGCGGCGGCCGAGTTGACCAGGTTCGGGCTGTTCGGACCCGCCGACTTCGACACCCCGGCGAACCGGCTGTCCGTGGGCCAGTGGCGGCGCCTCGAACTGGCGCTGCTCTTCGCCCGGCAACCGCATCTGCTGCTGCTCGACGAGCCCACCAACCACCTCAGCCTGGTGCTGGTCGAGCAGCTGCTGGAGGCGGTGGAGGGCTTCACCGGGCCGGTGGTGATGGTCACCCATGACCGCGCGTTGCGCGAGCGCCACCGGGACAGGCTGCTGGAGCTGTCCGGCGGGCGGCTGGTCCGGCCTGGCTGAGGCCGCCGCGCTAGCGGATGTAGCGCCCGTCGAGGTACTTCTTGGCCAGTTCCAGGTAGCGGGGGTTTTCCGAGTTCCTGATCAGTTCGAAGAAGAACATCTCCCGTGTGATCAGGTGCGCCCCGTTCTGCCGCAGCCGGGC
The DNA here is from genome assembly GCF_042731515.1 of Streptomyces sp. NPDC059850. Lineage (NCBI taxonomy): Bacteria > Bacillati > Actinomycetota > Actinomycetes > Kitasatosporales > Streptomycetaceae > Streptomyces > Streptomyces sp. NPDC059850. The sequence continues at coordinate 130,181 of NZ_JBHWJI010000012.1, read as the reverse complement.
GAGCCCCAGCTCGTGGTCCGCCTGATTGCGGGCGGAGCAGGTGTCGGCCAGGACGAACACCGTCTTCCCCCGCTCGATCAGGCTCATCGCCGACTGGAACAGGACCACGTGGGTCTCGGCACCGGCCAGCACGTACTGGTCCCGGTCCGATGACACCATGTGGTTCTCGATGGGGTCTTCGCGGAGGAAGTCGAAGTGCTCCTTCTCCAGCCGGGGCGCGCCCTCGGCCGCCTCGTGCAGGGAGAGGGAGAGCCCGCCCAGCTTCTTGTGCTCGGTCAGCAGCACCGGAAGGTCGAATTCCCGTGCCACCTCCGCCACCCAGCAGGTGTTGTGCAGCAGTTGTGTGCCGTCCAGCAGCAGCGGGATGAGTTCCAGCTGCATGTCGAAGAGGACGACCGCCGCCCTGTCCACGTCTACCAGCATGTCGTGTCACCGTTCCCTTCCCATGAGGTGATCCCGCTCGGACCAGAACTCCGTCAGCGTCCGGTTGAAGGCCCGGCCCGCGGTGAGCGGCATGTAGTGTCCGTGGCCGTCGAACTCCCGCACCCGCGCCCCGGGGATCCTGGAATAGAGCGCGGTGGCTTCCGCTTCGATGACGCAGTCGTCGCGGCCGCGCACCACCAGGCAGGGGGCAGTGACGTCGGGGAGCCGGTCGACGATGTCGAAGCCGGTCAGGGCCGCGTAGTAGCAGCGCAGCGTGTCCATGGGGGCGGCCGCGGTGAACCGCTCGGCCGGGTTGCCTCCCCCTCCGAAGACGACGTCCAGCAGGCTGCCGTGCACGCGCAGCTCTTCCCGCAGCTCCAGGGTGCGGTCGAAGGCGTCGTCGCCGTAGCGGGGCGCGCAGCTGATGAGCGTCAGCGAGCCGACCCGCTCCGGGTGCCGCAGGGCGGTCAGGGTCGAGACACAGCCTCCCAGGGACCAGCCGACCAGGTCGGCCGGGCCGTCGGCGGCCTCCCGCAGAAAGGCCGCCACCTCGTCCGCGAGCGTCTCGAAGGAGAAGCGCCGCTGGTCGAAGGGGGCGTTCCCGTGTCCCGGGTACTCCGGGACGTATACGGTGCGCCCCTGCCGGAGGAGGGCCGGGATCTGCTGGGTCCACGCCCGCTGGTCGCAGTTGAGCGGGGGCAGCAGCAGGGTGGGCCGCCCGCCACGGCCGTACTCCAGCCACCGGGTCAGCGGTGCGGCGTCGTGCGTACCGGGTGCCCGGGGCTTGTGGCGCTCCTCCGGCTCGGGGGGCCGTCCGGCGATGGCGGCCGCGAGGTCGGCCACCGTCTCGTGGCGGAACAGGTCGTGCGACTTGATGGGGCTTCCGGCCTGCTGGTGGGGGCTGAGCAGCTGGACGGCCGAGAGGGAGTCCAGGCCGAGCGAGGCGATACGGGTGCCGGGGGTGATGGGGTCCGTTGCCCTGTCGAAGCCCAGCAGCGCCGCCAGTTCCGCGCACAGTCGCCGGGCGAGCCCGTCGTCCACGGGAGGCTGCGGGGCCTGCTCGGCGTCCTCGGTCAGCCAGTGCCGCCGCTTCTCGAAGGGGTAGCCGGGCAGTGTGATCCGTGCCAGGTCGGCCGGTGCGTCGAGCCGCCCGAGCAGTGCGGGGGTGTCGTGGGCCCGCCAGTGTGCGACGAGGTCGTGCAGGTCGCCGTCGAGGCGGTGGGTGTCCGCGCTCTCCCCCACCTTGTCGAGGCCGGTGAGGAGTTCGTCGCGGGTGCGTGCCACGACCACCCGCTCATGGGCGTAGCACGGGCGCCGCAGTAGCAGTTGGGAAAGGTCCCAGAGCCGGTCCTCGGGCAGATCGGCCACCAGCGCCCGGCAGCGCTCCGCCAGCGCCGTCAGGCTCTCCCGCGACTCCGCCGACAGGCAGAACGGCAGCGCCCGCCCGGGGCGGCGGTCCACCGCGTCCACGCCCGCGCCACCGCCCGCCACCTTGCGCAGGACCACATGGCCGTTGGAGCCGGTGAAGCCGAAGGCGCTGACGGCGCACAGCGGTTTGTCCTCCGGCCACGGCAGCGGTTCCCGGTTGACCCGGAACGGCGCGACGTCGAGGTAGGACACCGCCTCGTCGGTGGCGGCCACCGGCGGGATGGTCTCGTGGTGGAAGCTGAGCAGCGCCTTGATGACACCGGCCAGGCCCGAGCACACCAGGGTGTGCCCGATGAGCGGCTTCACCGCGCCGAGGTGGCAGCCGTCGCCACCGGCCCGGCGGAAGGCGGACTTCAGCCCCTCCAGCTCGATGGGATCGCCCAGTGGCGTCCCGGTGCCGTGGGTCTCCAGGTAGGCGATCCGCGCGGGGTCGATCCTCTCGCGCTCGTACAGGTCCGCGATCAGCCGTGACTGCGCCTGGGAACTCGGCGCCATCAGACCGTTGGTGGTGCCGTTGTGGTTGGTGCCGGTGGCCTGGATCGCCCCATGGATCCGCAGCCCCCGGGCCCTGGCCTCGTCGTGGCGCATGAGCACGAGGCAGGCGGCGCCTTCGGCCGGTACGAACCCGTCGGCGGCATCGGTGAAGGGCAGCGACCCGCCGTTCGGCGAACTCATCCGGGAACTGCGCGCGAACCGCAGCACCTCCGGGGTACTGAAGACCGAGACACCGCCGACGACCGCACAACGGCCCTGTCCGGCACGGACGTTGAGGACCACCTGATGCAGTGCGGCCAGCGAGGACGAGCAGGCGCTGTCCAGGGTGAGGGAGGGGCCGTTGATGTCGTAGAAGTAGGAGATACGGCCCGACAGGGTCGAGGGCGCGTTGCCCAGGAAGCTGTGGGTGCCGTAGACGACGTCGCCGCGCCGCGCCACCAGGTTGCGGTAGTCGCCGGGCAGCCCGGCGACGAACACACCGCAGTCCAGGGCGCGCAGGTCGGCGGGGGTCAGATAGGCGTCGTCCACCGCGTGCTGCACCGTCTGCAACAGGATCCGCTGCTGCGGGTCCATGCACTGCGCCTCGTTCGGCGAGATGCGGAAGAACCGGTCGTCGAAGTCCTGGTGTCCGTCCAGGAAGCCACCGGTGAAGGTGGCGGCGTCCGCCTCCCCCGGCCAGCGGTCGGTGGTGCCCAGGGCGCTGCGGCCCTGCCGCAGCCGCTCCCAGTACGCCTCCAGACCGTCGCTGCCCGCGAACCGGCAGGCCATGCCGACCACGACCGGGGTGTCGTCCTCAAGCGACTCGTCCATGCCCACCCTCCTTGCCCTGCCGTGGTGCGGTGGTGCCGGTCCCGGCTCCGGCCCCGGTCACTCGAACCAGAACCGGTTCCGGGCGAACGCGTAGCCCGGCAGCCGCAGCCTGCGGTACTGACCGTCCTCGAACATCGTTGGCCATACGAACTCCTCCCCCTCCAGATAGCGGGCCCGTACGGCCTCCAGTGCGGCGCGGTGACCTGGATCGGCCGCGTCCGGCAGGGCCACCGGGTGCGCGGTCGGCCGATTCCGCCCGCACTTCGCCACCTCCTCCGGCCGCGCCTCCTCCAGCTGCCGGAGCAGATCGGCGGTGCTGGAGGCGATCCAGGCCATCCGGTACTCGAAGTGGTCGCGACCGGCCGTCAGGGTGTGGGCGATGTCCGCGAGGTCCTCCCTCTCCGTCTCGGGGTCGCGCAGCCACTCCAGGAGGGTGTCCCGCATCGCCGCGAGCGATCCGGTGGAGCGGGCGCTGAGCGTGATGAGCCAGTACGGACGGGATGCCCTGCGGGGCGGTGGCGTGGTGGGCGCCTCGGAGAGGACCACGTGTGCGTTCGAGCCGCCGAAGCCGAAGGAACTGACGCCGGTCACCAGCGGGGTGCCCCGCTCCCACCGCTCGTTCTCCAGCAGCAGCCGGAAGGGCGAACCGTCCAGCTCGACCAGCGGATTCAGCTCCTTGAAGTTGATGTTCGCCGGAAGGTGGCGGTGGCGCAGGCACAGCAGCAGCTTCAGCAGCCCGGCCATCCCCGCCGCCGGTTCCAGATGGCCCACGTTCGTCTTCACCGCGCCCAGCGTGATGCTGCCCGGCTCGCGGTGCGGGGCCAGTGTGCCGAACGCGGCCCGCAGCGCGCTGATCTCGATGGGGTCACCCAGGTTCGTCCCGGTGCCGTGGGTCTCGATGTGGGTGATCCGGGCGGCCAGTTCCGGTGTGTAGGCCTTTCGCAGCAGCGCGGTCTGGGCCTCGGGGTTGGGGGCGGTCAGCGAATTGGAGCGGCCGTCGTGGTTCTCGGCCACCGCCTCGACCACCGCGAGGACCGCGTCACCGTCCCGCTGGGCGTCGTCGAGCCGTTTGACGACCACACAACCCACGCCCTCGGCCCGCACATAGCCGTTCGCCTCCTGGTCGAAGGTGGCGCAGCGGAAGTCGGGGGAGAGCACCCCCAGCCCGCTCGCCGCGTCGGTGGCGGCCGGGTCCACGAGCACGCTGACGGCGCCCACGAGGGCCACGTCGCACTCCCCCGCCGCGAGCGAGAGCACACCCCGGTTCAGCGCCACCAGCCCGCTTGAACAGGCGGTGTCGACCGTCTGGCTCGGCCCGGTGAAGTCGAGCAGATGGGAGACGCGATTGGCGAGCATGGTGTGCGCGTTGCCCGTGACGGTGTACGGGTGCGCCCAGTCCGCGCCGTTGTACAGCGCCGCCTGGTACTCGCTGAACTGCACCCCGGCGAAGACGCCCACGTCCCGCAGGGTCGCGGGCGCGTGGCCGGAGTCGAGGAGCGCGTTGTAGGCGCACTGGAGGAAGAGCCGGTGCTGTGGGTCCATGAGCATCGCTTCCCGGGCGGAGAGCCCGAAGAAGCCGTGGTCGAAGGTGTCGTAGCCGTCGATGGTGCCCGCGAAGTACTCGTTCGCCTGGTCCTTTGATGGGTCCTTTGTGAGGTCCTTCGCTTGGTCCTTCCAGCGGTCGACCGTGCGGATGGCGCTGCGGTTCTCGACCAGCAGCCGCCAGAAGTCCGTCAGGTCGGCGCCTCCGGGCATGATGCCGCTCATACCGACGATGGCGTACTTGCCACGATCATGCCTTGCCTCGGGGATCGCGGCTGCGGTCGACGTGACCTTCTCCGGTACGCCCTGGTCCCTCAGATAGGCGCTCAGCGAGGTGATGCTGCTGTACTTGAAAAGGGCGTTGGGCGGTGTCTCCACGCCGAATTCCGGGCCCAGTTCCCGGGCCAGGCCCTGGAGCATGACCGAGCTGTAGCCGAGGTCGCCCCAGGTGCTGTCGAAGGTGATGTCGGCGGGCCGCAGGCCGGTCTGTGTGCGTACCAGCTCCATGAGCCGGTCGCCGATGTCCTCCAGCGCCGCAGTGGCAGGGGCCGGGCGTGCCGGGCCCGTGCCGTCTGCTTTCGGCGCCGTGCCGGGGAGTAGCCGTTCCCGCATGCGCTCCACGTCGCCGACGCAGGGGATGACCTGGTGGCATGCCTCCGGTAGGCCGTTCAGCAGGTCGACGAAGAGATCCGCGCCGCGCCGTGAGGACAGCGGCTCCATCCCGAACTGGCCGCGCAGGTACTGGGCGAGCGGCTCGTACCGCTCGCGTCGTTCGTCCTCGGCGTCCAGCCACAGCGGCCAGTTGACCGAGAGGGTGAGGCCGCTGCGTTCGCCGTCCGTCACGCGCCGGGCGCGCTCGGCGGCGAACTCGTCGAGGAAGCGGTTGGCGGCGATGTAGTCGCTCTGCCCGGTGTTACCCATCACGCTGGAGATGGAGGAGAAGGCGCAGAAGAAGTCCAGGCGCAGGTCGGCGGTGTACCGGTCCAGGTTCTGGGTGCCCCGCACCTTCGGGGCGAGCACCGCTGCCGCGTCCTCGGCGGACTTGTTCCGCACCAGGGCGTCGCGGATGACACCGGCGGAGTGGATGACTCCGTCGAGCCCGCCGAAGCGCTCGCGGACGCCCGCGATCAGGTCCCTGGTTTGGTCGGGCGCGGTGATGTCCGCCTGCTCGTAGTGCAGCTCCGGCGACGCGGCGATCCACCGTTGCCGCCCGGCGTCCGGCGCGGAGCGGCCGACGGCGATCACGGTGGCGCCGTACCGTTCGATCAGGCGCTCGGCGATGGCGCGGCCCACCGCGCCCAGACCGCCCGTGAGGAGATACGTCCCCCCGGTGCGCATCCGGATGCCGTCGCCCCGCTGGATCTCCGTCAGCTCCCGTGTTTCGCGTGTGCCGTTCGACCACCTGACCTCGGTGAACGGCTGCCGTGCGGCGCTCAGTTCGTCCAGCAGGGGCCGCCAGCCATCGGCGAGCGCGGCGTCGCTGCCGGTCCGGCGCGCCAGGACGGTGCGGATGTGGGGGTTCTCCTCCGCGAGTCCGTGGAGGAATCCGACCAGGGAGCGTACCTCGGCCGTGTCGGCCTCACGGGTCACGCCGAGGATCGTGGACGGGGTGCGGCAGGCCTGGAGGGCCCTGGCGAAGGAGAGTGCCGAGGCCACCGTCGTCTTGCGCCGGAGGTCGACCCAGTACAGGTGGTCAAGGCCCAGCTCATCCGTCAGATGCCGCAGGACGCGTGCGGCGGCCGCGTCGTCGTCCTCGGGCAGCTCGATACGGTCCGCCTCGATGGCCAGCGCGTGGCCGGGCACCACCCGGATCAGCCGGGTCGGCTCGGGCGGGCGGGGAAGCGGGTGTTCCTGGCCGTGGTCGGTGAGGACGAGGACGCGGCGCACCGGGGAGTCCGCCGCCGGTCCGTCCACCGTGTGCTGCCGCCACACGGGGGTGAGTAGCAGTTCGCCGGGGGCGTCGTCGGCCGTGGCCGGTGCGGTCGGCCGGTTCGCGTGGTCGAGCGCGGCGGCCACGTACCGGTCGGTGGCGAAGGGGTAGAGCGGGGCGTCCACCAGCATGCGGACCGGGAACAGCTCCGTGAAGCCGGGGTTCTCGCCGTCGAGGTACGCCGATGCCGTACGGGCCCAGGGGTCGTCGTCCGGTGGCGCGGCCGGGGAGGTTCCGGCGGTGGACTGGAGCAGAGTGGTCAGCTGCTCGACGCTCTCGGCCCAGTAACCGCGCCGGACCCGGAAGTGCTGCCTGGCGCAGCACAGGGTGTAGCTCAGTCCGTACAGGGACGTGTCGGGCGCGTTCCGCAGCGCGGTGAGCAGGTCGTCCGCGCGCCGTCGCACGGCGGCCTCGTCCCGTCCCGAGAGCGGGATGAAGTAGCGCGGGAACGCGGGGGCGGGGCGGCTCTCGCGCGGTGCCACGAACTCCTGGATGATCGCGTGGCCGTTGGCGCCGCCCGCGCCGAACGAGCTGAGTCCGGCGAAGCGCGTGGGAGCACTGCCCCTGGGCCAGGGCCGGGCCTCCTTGACCAGGGCGAAACGCGAGTCGTCGAGGTGCAGGTCGGGGTTCTCGAGTTCGCAGTGGAGCGTGGGCGCCAGGGTGCGGTGGGTGAGCTGCTTGACGACCTTGACGAGCCCGGCCATGGCGGCGGCGGACTCCAGGTGCCCGATGTTGCTCTTCACCGAGCCCAGGTAGGCGCGGCCCTGCTCGGGCCCGCCGTACGCCCGCCCCAGCGCGCGCACTTCGATCGGATCGCCGAGCCGGGTGCCCGTGCCGTGTGCCTCGACGTAGGTCACGGCTGACGGCTCGATGTCGGCGGCGGCCAGCGCCGAGGCGATCACGCGGTGCTGGGCGCGTTCGGACGGCACGGTGAACCCGGCCGTCCTGCCGCCCGCGTTCACCGCCGTCGCCCGGATGACGGCGTGCACCCGGTCCCCGTCCCGCAGCGCCTCGGACAGGGGCTTGAGGACCACGGCCACGGTTCCCTCGCCGGGCACGTAGCCGTCCGCCTCCACGCCGAAGGCCTGGCAGTGGCCGGTGGGGCTGAGGAACGTGCCCTCCGACAGCAGGCGGTACTTCCCCGGGTGCGTCATGAGGTTCACGCCGCCCGCCACGGCCAGCGCGCAGTCCCCGGCGCGGATGCTGCGCACGGCAAGGTGCAGGGCCGTGAGCCCGCCGGAGCACATGGTGTCCAGGGCGACGCTGGGGCCGTGCAGATCGAAGGCGTAGGAGACCCGGTTGGCGATGGCGGCGAACGAACTGCCGATCACCCGGTCGGGGGCGGTGAGGTCCTGGTAGTGGCCGAACATGGCGGCCACGAACACGCCCACGTCGTCGGTGGGCCGGGCGAAGTACCCCGAGTCCTCCAGGGCGTGGTGGACACACTGCAGAAAGCGGCGCTCCTGCGGGTCCATGTACTGCGCCTCGATGGGCGTGATGTTGAAGAAGACGGGGTCGAAGTCCAGGGCGTGATCGAGGAACCCGCCGTGGCGGCCGTACGAGGTGCCCGCTTCGTCGGGCGAGAAGGAGTGCTGGCCACGCCAGTCCCAACGATCACCGGGAATGACCCGCACCGCGTCGTCGCCGTCCAGCAACGCCCGCCAGAACGCCCCCGTGTCGGCACCCCCGGGAAACTCCCCGGCCATGCCGACGATGGCGATGTCCCCGGGCCGATAGGCGCCGTCGGGGACGGTGCCTTCGTCGGCCAGAGCCGCCACGGGGTTCGCGGGCGCGGCGGATTCGACGGGGCCCGTTGTCGCGGGGGCCTCGGGGGCCGTGGGCCCAGCGAGTGTCGCGGGTGCGGAGGCCGCAGGGGCCTCGGGCGTATGCGTCCCGGGCGTCCCGGGAGCCGGAAGCGCGGGAGCCACGGATGCGGGGGGCGCGGACCCGGGTGGCGCAGACACCGCAGGCGCGGGTGCTACGGACTCGGGCGCCGCTGTTCCCGCAGGCGCGGGTGCCACGGGAGCAGTGGGCCCCGCAGGGGCCCCAGACGCAGGCACCGCAGACCCCGGAGTCGCGGGCACGGGGGTCTCGGACGCGGGTGCGACAGGCGCAGGTGTCGCGGGTGCGTGCGTCCCGAGTGTCCCGGGTGCCGGGTGCGCGGGAGGCGCGGGAGCCGCAGGCGTCGCGGGAGCCTCGGACGCGGGCGCCACGGGACCGGGCGCTGCTGGTGCCGCAGGCGCGGGGGCCTCGGGGGCAGTGGGTACCGCGCGAGCTGCAGACGCACGTGCCGCAGGGGTCGTGGGCCCCGCAGAGGTTGTTGCGGGCGCGGAGGCCGCTGGGATCTCGGGCGCGTGCGTCCCGGGGACCGCAGACGCAGGCGCCACGGATCCAGGGGGAACGGACGCCGCAGGTGCCGCAGGCTCCGAAGTCGGGGGCGCGAAGGCCGCGGGGGCCTCGGATGCGTGCGTCCCGGGCGTCCCCGGTGCAGCATGGGCCGGAGGCGCGGGAGCCGCAGACGTGGGGGGCACGGGCGCCGCAGGCGTCGTGGGAGCCTCGGACGCGGGCGTCGGTGCCGCAGGCGCAGGGGCCACGGGCCCGGGCGCGGGGGTCGGGGGTGCCGCTGTCTTCGGTGTGGGCTCTCGCGCCTCCGGGGGCTCTCGGGTGAGGAAGGATTCCAGTTCGGCCGGGAAGTTCTCGGCCAGGTGCTCGCCGAGCGCCGCCACCGTCGGGTACTCGAAGAGGACCGCGCGGCTGAGTCGGGATGTCCCGGCTATGCCCAGCCGGGCTTCGATGTCCCTGCTGATGCGGATGCTGCCGACGCTGTCCACGCCCTGGTCCAGCAAGTTGTCGTCGTCGCGCAGGTGTCGCAGGCCGCTGTGGCGGGCGATGAGTTCCCTCAGCCAGCGCGTGGTGTCGGTGAGGAGATCTGGGATGGGAGAACGGGGCGCGGGGGCCAGGCGCAGCTGTCCGTCGTAGATGGCCAGGCGCCGCGTCCCGGCGCCGAGGGCCGACATCAGCGCGTCGCACGCCTGCTCCGGCGGCATCGCCCGCAGCCCGGACCCGTCGTCCGGCGTCGGCATCCGCATGCCATCGGTTTCCCAGAGGCCCCAGTTGATGCTGTACCAGTCGGGCCGGTGCGCCGTCAGCCGGTCGAGGAACGCGTTGGCCGCTCCGTACGCCACCTGGCCGACGTTGCCCATGACGCTCGTCAACGAGCTGAAGTGCACCACCATGCCGGGCCGGTGCGGGCCGGAGAGGGCCGCCAGGTTGAGGCCGATGGCCGCCTTCGGCCGCAGGACGTTCTCCAAGCGGTCCGGGGTCAGGTGGTACAGCAGACAGTCGTCCAGCACACCGGCGAGGTTGAACACTGCCGCGAGCGGGCCGAATTGCTCGTGGAGGTAGCGCAGTGCCCCGTCGAGCGCGTCGGGGTCGTGCGCCGCGACACTTACGTAGCTTCTGGCGCCCGCCTCCTTCAGCGCCTCCAGGGCTTCTCGGCCGGGAGTGCCGCGCCCGAGGATGAACACCTGGGCGCCGCAGCGCTCGCTCAGGTACCGGCACAGATGCCGTCCGATGCCCCCGGCCCCGCCGATGAGTACCACGCGGTCGCCAGGGCCGAACACCTCACGCGGGCGCTGGTCCTCCTGTGGCAACGGTGCGTGGTCCAGGCGCGCTATGCGGTCATCGGCGGCCCGAAGCCGCGCCCCCGGATACCGCGCACCGGCCGCGATCCACGCGCGCAGCCGGTCCGCCGTCGCGGGGTCGGCGTACTCGACGGCCGTGTGGGTGAGCGGACATTCGAGCGCGGCCGACAGGGCCATGCCGTCGAGCAGCGACGGAAGCACATCCGCCGCACGGGACAGCGTGACGAGATGGATCCGGCGCCCCGACTCCCGCAGGGCCTGCAGCAGAGCCAGACACGTTCGCGCGAACCGCGTCGCCCGCCCGTACTCCGGCGTTGCGCCGGACGGCCCGTCGCCCCACGCCACCACCACGGTGGTGTGGCGGCCGACGCGCCGCCGCAGCTCCTGCCCGAGCCCGGCCTCGTCCTCCGTGGCGGGACCCGCGTACCAGCACTCGGCGCCGAGGGAAGCGGCCGCCACCGCGATGTCCTCCAGGTCGGTGATGACGAGCGAGTCGCCGACCGGGCCACCGGGCGCGTCCAGTGCGGCGAGGTCCTGGTACCGAGGTGCTAGTGATGTCGTCACAGATCGTCCCCGTCCGAGAAACCGAGAAGCCGAGAAGCCGAGAAGCCGAGAAGCCGAGAAGGTGAAGCTCGCTCATACGCCCATGAATTCCTTGACGCCCCGGAACTGCGCCACGGCAGGCGCGTCGTCCGGGAAGGGGTGCGGAACGCCCAGCCGGTTCGCGATCACCATGCCGGAGACGATGGCCCCCTCGTGCCCGGTGATGCTGGTGTCGGTGCCGCAGAACCAGAGGTTGTTCCGGCCCTGGATCTCGCTCAGCCGCTTCTTGCGGCGTACGTCCACCGACCGGAGCTGGGGAAGTTTCCACTGGCGGCGGACGATGACACGGTCGGGGGCGATCTCCTCCTGAGGGTCGAAGGTGATCAGGATGGGCGACTTGACCTTCCGGTAGGGGTGGAGCGCGTTGCAGTTCCGGGTGAGGCTCCCCATCAGTTCCTCGGCGCGGTCCAGCTCGAACCCCGGTGGCATCCGGAACTGGCAGTAGGCGTCGCCGCCCACCGGGCTGAGCCAGCTCTCGTCCTGGTGGAGCACGCTCTCGACCGGTACGTAGGCGAAGTCGCCGAGGAGTTCCCCGTACCGGGCGTCGGAGGTCCGCAGCAGCCCCAGCGTCACGTCCGCGTGCGTGGCGAACACGACCTGGTCGAAGCGGTGCTCCTGTCCCCCCGCCACCACCGTCACCCCGGTGTCCGTGGGCACGACGGCCTCGACGGGGGTGTTGAGCCGGACGCGGTCGCCCAGCTCGTCCCCGATCCGGCGCAGATAGCCGTGGATGCCACCGTCCGCCTTGCGCCAGTACCCGGCGGAGAAGAAGGAGAGCAGATGCATGCTGAACGACAGCGCCACGTACATGAGGTTGTAGTCCAGGGAGGGCGCGTGGCAGCCCGAGTAGATGCTCAGGATGGGGTTCATCGCCTGGTACTTGAAGCTCTTGGAGTACCCGTTCTCGTCCAGGTACTCGCCGATGCTCATGCTCTTGTACCGGTCGTCGCCCGAGGTGGGGACCTGGTTCATCTCCCGGTGGAACCGGTCGAACTCGTCGTGCAGCTCCTCGCGCAGCCCGCCGAGGAAGTTGAGGTTGCTCCACATCCGCCGCTCGCCGGGGAAGTCCACGTGGACGGAGGACGGGGCGACGTACGTGGCGATGCCGAAGTCGGTCAGCAGCCGGAACAGGTTGGGTGAGAGCTTCTCGTTGAAGTGTTCCACGCCCATGTCGACGTGGAACGTGCCCTGTTCCGTCTCGACCGGATGGCTGTACGCGTGCCCGCCCAGGTACTCCCCCGCCTCGAACAGCGTGACGTCGTGCTTCCGGGCCAGCTGCCAGGCCGCGACGGCGCCGGAGCCGCCGCCACCGATGACGGCGATGCTGCTGATTGCTGTGTCCACGGTCCTCACTTCCAGGGCTCGGGCTGCGGCGAGGGTTCGTCGCCGAGGATTTCCGTGCTCAATTTGGTCAGCACCGTGCCGGGGCCGACTTCCTCGAACGTCTTGTGTCCGGTACGGGCCAGATGTGCCACGGTCTGCCACCACCGCACCGGCTTCACCAGCTGGAAGACCAGCTCCTCCAGCAGGTGGTCGGCCCCCAGGGCCCGGCCGCTCGTCGTGGAGATCACGGTCTTGGCGGGCGGTGCGAACTCCCGGTCCCGCAGGAAGCGGGCGAACGCGCGTTGGGACGGCTCCATGTGGCGGGAGTGGAAGGCGCCGCCGACCGGCAGCGGCACACACCGGTGGCCCGCCTCGCGCAGCCGCGGCACCAGCTCGTCCAGCCGTGGCCTCGCCGCGCTGAGCACGACCTGCTCCGGGCTGTTGTAGTTGGCCACGTCCACGTCGAAGAACTCCAGCTGGACGAGGTGTTCGTCGATCTCGTTCGCCCGGGGTCCGATGACCGCCACCATGGCCCCGTCGCGCGCCTCCTGCATGAGCGCGCCACGCGCAGAGACGATCTCCAGCCCCTCGAAGAGGTCGAAGACCTTCGCCGCGAAGAGCGCCGGATACAGCCCCAGGCTGTGGCCCATCACGCACCGCACCTGGTCGTCCCCGTGGCGTTCGGTGTACGCCAGATACATCAGACAGCTGACGAAGTAGACCGCCTGCTGGGTGCGGGCGGTCTGGTTGAGCCGCCCGTGCGGATCCTCCAGGCACAGTTCGCGCAGGGAGTATCCGACGATCTCGTCGGCCCTCTCGCACAGCCGGGGATACGCGTCGAACACCTCTCTGCCCATGCCCAGGTGCTGGGAGCCCTGCCCGGGGAACATGACGACATCGCTGGCCACGGCCGCCCCCGTCAGTTCAGCTCGAAGACGGTGAAGGGGGCGGAGGCGGGCGCCGGACCAGGCTCCGGACCGGGCTCCGGCCGCCCGACGGCCACGGACACCGCCTCCTCCAAGGCCACCAGAACCTCGCCGTGCCGGTCGGTGAAGAAGATGTCATGGACGCGGGACCGCTGGGAGTGGCCGCCCGGCCGGGCCACGCAGACGCAGTACACCGCCTCGTCCCGTGGGGCCCGTACGACGGTCAGCCGACCCAGGTGGTACGGGACGAACACGGACCCGCCCGGTGCCTCCTCGGCCGCGAGCAGGAGGGACAGCTGCATGCCGCTGTCCAGCAGCGCGGGCGACAGGCCGTATCCCCAGTCGCGGTCCGCGTGGAGGAAGGCCCGTACCGCGCCCGCCCCGACCTCGGCCCAGCGCACGCAGCGCAGCGGTTCGCCGTAGTCGTAGCCGAGTCGCCGGAAGGTGGCGTAAACCTCCTGACCGTCCTGCCTGCGGGCGCCGGAGGGCAGGTCGGGCGGGCCGCCCACCGCCGCCGGAGCCATCACCTCGGCCGTGCAGTGCACCGCGCCGGTGGCGCGGTCGACGAGCGACAGCTCGCGGCCGTGCTCCCGGACCTCGACGGCCTCGGGGTCGGTGATCCGCTTCTGCCACAGCACGTTTCCGAGGGCGCTGCCCGCCGCCCGCCCGGCGAGGACCGCGAGCGTCCAGGCCGCCGGTGCCATGGTCACGCCGTCGATCCGGTGGGCGGACACCAGCGAGGAGAGACCATGGAAGCCGGACTCCACGGAGTCGATCCAGTGGCGGTGGCGCAGGAACGGATACGCGGGCAGCTCGACGGGGGTGCGCCGGGGGTAGTAGGTGTCCCAGGCCGGGGTGCCGCCCGACTCGTACAGGGCCGCGACGTCCGGGGCGGTACGGGCCGACAGCTCCTCCACCGCCCGTACCGCCGTGGCCACGGGCTTCGGCCGCTGCCGCAGGTCCTGCGCCAGGCCACGGACGAGTTCGTCCTGGGTGCGGCAGACGATGGCCACGCGGTGCGGGAAGGTGTCGCGGCAGCAGGCGAGGGTGTAGGCGAGGGCGTCCATGTCGACCCGGCGCCCGTCCAGCCACTGCCGCAGCTCGTCCATGGCCAACTGCAGTCCGGCGCTGGTGTGATGGGACAGCGGGATGACGTAGCAGTCGCGCCCAGGGCCCGTGGCGGCGGCTGTGGGGGCAATCTGCTCGGGCACCCCGCGCAGCAGTACATGCGCGTTGGCGCCGCCCGCGCCGAACGAGCTGACGGCGGACACCAGCGGAAGGGCCTCGGGCCAGCTCTCGCGCTCCGTGCTGAGCGTGAACGGGGTGTCCGCGAAGTCCAGGTGCGGGTTGGTGCGCTCCGCGTGCAACGAGGCCACCAGGGTGCCGTGGCGCATCTGGAGCACCGCCTTGAGCACTCCGCTCAGACCGGCCGCCGATTCGAGGTGGCCGACGTTGGACTTCACCGATCCCAGCCGGATGCGCCGCGTCCCCGCCGCCGCGTAGGCCTTGGTGAGGGCCCGCAGCTCGATGGGGTCACCGAGTGCGGTGCCGGTGCCGTGGGCCTCGACGTAGCCGACCTCCTCGGGGGAGGTGTCCGCCGCCGCGAGGGCCTTGGTGACGAGCGCGTGCTGCGCCTCGGGGTTCGGCGCGGTGTAGCCGTTGGCCCGGCCGCCCGCGTTGACCGCGGAGCCGCTGATGAGCGCGTAGACGCGGTCCCCGTCGCGTACGGCGTCCTCGGCGGGCCTGAGCACCAGGCTGATGACGCCCTCGCCGTCCACGAAACCATCGGCCCCGGCGCCGAAGGGCCTGCATTCCCCGGTGCGCGAGAGCATTTCCAGCCCGCACAGCAACCGGTACTGGCGTGGGTGGGTGATGAGGTTGACGCCGCTGACGACGGCGCGGTCGCACTCCCCCGTGCGCAGGGACTGGCAGGCGAGGTGCAGCGCGGTCAGCGATGCCGAGCATGCGGTGTCGACGGCCATGCTGGGCCCGTGCCAGTCGAAGTGGTACGAGGCCCGGTTGGCCATCGACCAGAACGTCGAGGTGGGCGGTTCTGCGCCGCGTTCGGTGGCCGTGTGCCAGGCGTACCCGCCGTTCATGACCCCGACGAACACTCCCGTGTCGCTGCCCGCGAGCCTGCTTTGGCTGTATCCGGCGTCCAGGATCGCCAGGTAGGTCTGCTCCAGTACGAGGCGTTCCTGCGGGTCCATCCGCGCGGCGTCGCGGGGTGTGATGGAGAAGAAGGTGTGGTCGAACGCGTCGATGTCGTCGATGAAGGCGCCGCGTTCGGTGTAGGAGACGGGCTCGGGGCCGTCCACCAGGCGCTCGCGGAAACGCTCCGGAGGGATGGGTGAGGTGCAGTCCACGCCTTCGCAGAGGTTGTCCCAGAACTCCGTGGCGTCGCGTGCCTTCGGCAGCCGGGCGGCGATGCCGACGATGGCGATGTCCCCGGGCCGTGGCTCGACGTGGCGGACATCGGCGGTGGGTGCGGCCGGGGCCGGAGCCTCGTCGTGCTGCTGCGCCTGGGGTCGCGGCTGCGTGGCGGGGAACGCGGTGTGTACCGCGTCCGCGTTCTCGGTGACCAGATACTCCACCAGCCGCGCCACCGTCGGAAACTCGAACCACACCGTGGCGGGCACATACCCCACCCGCTCACGCAACGGCTTCAACAACTCCATGGAGATCAGCGAGTCGATCCCCATGTCCCGGAACGGGCGCTCACGCTCCACCTCGTCCCACTCGAAGCGCATCGTCTCCGCGATCACTCCACGGACGAACTTCTCCACCTCCTCCCGCACATCACCGACCACCACCGCCGATTCCGGCTCCGGATCCGGCTCGTCTGCCGCGCCCGCCAGGGCCACCATGACCTGCTGTCCGTCCCCGCCGTGGGGCCGCACGGCGCCGAAGCCCGCCTCGTGCATCAGCGTGCGCCACTGGTCGCCGTCGAGCAGGGGGCTGTGCTCGATCCGGTACGGGTCGTCGCTGAGCCACCAGCCGTCGGTGAGCCCGAAGGTCAGCGTGGCGTAGTCCTGCCGGGCCGTGATCTCGTTGAGGACGAGGATGCCGCCCTCCCGCAGCACCCTGCGCACGTTCCGGAGTGTGCCGGGCACGTTCGACGTCGCGTGGAGGACATTGGTGGCCACGACCACGTCGAAGGAGCCGGTGTACTGCGCGGGCGGGTTCTCGATGTCGCAGATCTCGTAGGTGAGGAACAGGTAGTCGCCGAAGGCGTCCCGGGCCTTGTTCAGGAACGCGTACGACAGGTCGGTGAAGTGGTAGCTCACCCCGCGCGGGTCCAGCTCCGGCAGGACGAACCGGGTGGTGCTGCCGGTCCCGGCGCCCACTTCCAGGACGCGCAGCGGGCGCCCCGGAGAGCGGCGCTGGTACGCGGCGACCACCTGCGCGCAGATCCGGTTGAAGTAGTCGGCGATGGGGTTGCTCTGGTACACGGGCGCGACGAGGTCGAAGCCACCGTCGGGGAAGAGCACGTCCAGCGGGTCGGTGGCACCGCTCAGCACGTCGGGCAGCTGCTCCACACACCGGTCGAGCAGCGCGAGATGTCCTTCCAACTCCGGGTACGCACGCAGGATTTCGGACCGGGGCAGGGAGGACGCCGGGGGCATCGCGCCGATGGCTTCCCGCAGCTTCGCGTACTTGGCGATCGTCGTCGTCGGCAATGGCACTTGGTGCAGCCGCCACCGCGCGTACGCCTCCAGCCGCTCGGAGAGGTCCCGGTTGCGCGCCACATCCGCGTCGTCGCCGGTGAATGCCGGGACCACGTCGTCGAGGACTTCCGTCACATCTGCACAGTCATGCGGTGTGATGCCCATGCGCTCCAACGCCTCGTCCGTCCCTTTCACACAGGTGATCTGTCGGTGCTCGGCGGCGAGGAGCCGCTCGATGACCGCCAGCCCCTCGGCCGGTTCGATCGAGCCGATCCCCAGCCGCTCCATCCGTTCCCGGTACTCCGGCTTCGCGACGACGCCGATCCCGCCCCAGTAGCCCCAGTTGACGACCTTGGCGTCGATCAGCAGCGCCTGGTGGAGAAGGTCCGCGCAGGCGTCCTTGGCCACGCAGGCGGCGGCGTAGTTGGCCTGCCCCGCGCTGGCGATATACGCCTGGACGGAGGAGAAGAAGAGGCAGAAGTCGAGGTCCCTGCCGCGCAGCGCGTCCACCAGGTGGCGGGTGCCGTGCAGCTTCGGACGCAGTACGTCGCACAGCACCTCCTCGCTCATCGTGGCGAGGGTGGAGTCCTGGAGGACGAGCGCGGAGTGCACGACGCCGTGAATGACCTCGTGGGCGTCGAGGGCGCGCCGGAGAGCCGGGCCGTCGGACAGGTCGGCCCGGTGGTAGTGGACATCGCGGGCGCCCAGCTCGCGCAGGCGCTCCCGGGTCGCGGCGAAGTGTTCGGCCGGGCGGCGGCCGACGACGACCACCTCGGCCTGGTAGGCGGCGGCCAGGTACTCGGCGAGCAGGCCACCGAGCCCGCCGGTGCCGCCCAGGATGACGTAGGTGCCGTGTGTCCGGAGCGCCGTGCGGGGCGGTGTTCCGCCGAGGGACGCCGGTCCCATCGACGCTACGGCGTAGTCGTCGCCGCGTACGCAGACGGGCTTGCCCGGCACCGTCGGCAGCGGCCGGTCCAGGGCCCGGGACAGCGATGACGCGGTGAGGTCGGCGAGGCAGAAGGTCCGCACCGCCCACTCGGGCCGCTCCTTGGCGAGGGTCTGGGACAGGCCGACGTACACCCCGTCCACGGGGTGGGTGGCGGCGGTGAACAGCGGGCTGGGCACGGCCTTGTCGGTGAACACGTCGAGCCGGACCCGGGACCGCCGGTCGAGGACGTGGACGAGCCGGAGAAAGGCCGTGACCTCGTCGTCCGCCACCCCTTCGGCCCATGAGGTGCGGCTGACGAACACCAGGTGTTCAGCAGCGTGTTCATCGGCGGAGGCCGGGGCGGCGGCCAGCTCGGCCAGCCCCGCGCCGTCGAGCCGCAGGACCCTGCCGCGCGGGAACTCCTCCGTCAGTTCCCGGTGGAGACCGTGCTGTCCGGGCGGCGTCAGAAAGGTCTTCGGGCCATCGTCGGCGGCTCGGCTTGCGGCGGGCCGTGGCGGGTCCAGTCGGCCGTGTGTCCACTGCGGGGCGAACACCATCCGGTCCACGGAAGCACCCTGGACCAGTGAGACATCGGGGAGCGCGCTGCCGGACACGGCATTTCCACTGTGTCGTTCATCGTTACTCAACGAAGTCCCCTATGCCTAGGATTTCACACCGAGGTCGAAGACCGAGAGAAGCAGTTCGTAATCCTCATCGAATACCGTGCAGTGCGTTCTGAACGGAGAGAGCTTTTCCGTCAGGACGAAAGCAGAAGCTACGGGAAAGCGCAGCGAGGCGTGAAAGACCATATGCCCCATGGAGAAGGGCATCAAGCTGTCGCGATGCTCTCCGATGGAGATCGCCATGCCCGACTGGAAGGAGCAGTCGAGGAGGTTGACCAGGCCCATCCGGGTGCCGTCGTTGTGGGACAGCCAGGACAGTGACGACTGCCCGTGCCGCTGCACATAGGTGATGCGGCGGAAGTAGGGGCCGTAGTCGATGCCCATGTGCGAGAACTCCGCGTAGATTTCCCGCCGGGTGAGATGGGACCGGGTGTTCGCGCAGATCGTGTCCCGTACGTCCAGGCCCACCGCAGGCGCTCGGTCCTGTCTTTCCAGCAGGAGCGTGCCCATACCGCAATGCGCGCCGCGATTGCTGACGGTGTAGTCCACCGACATCCCGTCGGGTGCGGAGCGAAAGGCCAGGGAGAGGTCGTCCAGCGGCTCATCGCCGGGAATCGGCCGCAACCAGGCGGCATCCCTGATGGCGAACGTCTGCCTGTCGGGGTGGAGCCGGGCGGCGCCGTGCAGCGCCATCTCCAGGCTGACGACACCGGGCAGGACGCGCCGCCCTCGTACGAGGTGCTCCCGGAGGTACGTGTGATCGAGGCCGATCCGCGCCCGGAAGCCGCCCGGTTCACCGGCCGCTAGCAGGGGCACCGGCTCCACCGTGTCGTCCACGGTCGTCATGGTGTGCGTCCCCCATCCGTGAACCAGAGGTCCGTTTCGTCGAACGGATAGGCGGGGAGCCGCAGCCTGCGCGGCTCGACGTTCGCGAAGAGTGCCTGCCAGTCGACGGGCTGGCCGGACAGATAGCGCTCGCGGGCCAGCTCGGGACTCGGGCGCTGCGGGGCGGGTTCCCGCTCCGCCGGTGGTGCGTGGACCGGCTCGCCCGCCGTGCGCAGCACGCGCACCAGCTCCTCGCCGGAGGAGACACACCAGGCCTGGCGGTACGCCAGGGGCTCACGGCGGCACAGGGTGTACGCCACGTCGAGCAGGTCCTCGTCCGACAGCCGCCCGGCCCGCTCGATGTGGTCCAGCAACGTGGCCGTGAGCCTGCGCAGCGCCTGTGGGGTACGCGCCGACAGCGGCACCAGCAGGCTCTGCGCGCGGGTGCCGCGCCGGGCAGGACGGGCAGGACGGCTCGGTGGCGAGGAGAGGACGACATGGGCGTTGGTGCCGCCGAAGCCGAAGCTGCTGATCCCGGCCGTGAGCCGGTCACCGTCGTCCCAGGGGACCGTCTTCCGCAGCACCTCGAAGGGGGTGTCCTCCAAGGCGATGCCCGGGTTGAGTTCCTGGACGTGGAGGTTGCCCGGCAGGGTCCGGTGTTCGAAGGCCTTGATCACCTTGGTCACGGAGGCGATTCCGGCGGCGGGCTCCAGATGGCCGATGTGGGATTTGACCGCGCCGAGCCGTACGCGGCGCCCGGCGGGCTCCGGCACCAGGTGCGCCCACGCCCGCTTGAGGGCGTCGATCTCGATGGCGTCGCCCAGCACCGTCCCGGTCCCGTGCGTCTCGATGTAGCCGGTGCGGGCGGCGAGTTCGGGGGTGTAGGCGTCGAGCAGCAGGTGGTATTGGGCGTTGGGGTTGGGGGCGGTGAGCGAGTTGGCGCGGCCGCCGTGGTTCTCCGCCACGCTCTCGACCACGGCGCGGATGGCGTCGCCGTCGGCGAGGGCGTCGTCCAGCCTCTTGACCAGGAGGGTTCCGTACCCCTCACCACGTACGTAGCCATTGGCCGAGGCGTCGAAGGCCGCGCACCGGTGGTCGGGCGACAGGAACCGCGCCGCCTGCAGCCCCTCGTTGATCTGGGTGTCGAGGATGAGGTTCACCCCGCCCACCACCGCCGCGTCGCACACCCCGGCGCGCACATCGCGGCACGCCTTGACCAGCGCCACCAGGGAGCCGGAGCAGGCGGTGTCGAGGGTCGTCGAGGGGCCGTGCCAGTCGAACCAGGAGGAGACGCGGCCCGCGATGAGGCTCATGGAGTGCCCCACCAGCGAGTACGGCATCTGCCGGGCGTCCGCCCTGGCCTGGAGCAGCGCGTAGTCGTTGCCGGTGGCCGCCATGTAGCAGCCGGTGCGCGATCCGCTCAGCTCGGACGGGGCGTACCCGGCGTCTTCGAGCGTGTGCCAGACGGACTGCAGCAGCAGCCGCTGCCGTGGGTCCATCCAGCTGGCTTCCAGGGGTGAGATGGAGAAGAACCGGGCGTCGAACCCCTTGACCCCGGGCAGGAATCCGGCGACCTCGCCGGGCAGGCCGCGTTCGCCACCGGCCGGTGTGACGCAGTCCCTGCCGTCGACCAGGGTCCGCCAGAACGCGTCGGGGTCCGGCCCGCCGGGCAGGACCGCCGAGAGTCCGACGATGGCCAGGCGGTCGTCGGCGCCGGGTGCGGCCGGGTCCGTCCCCGGGCGTGGCGCGGCCGTCGGCCGGATGTCCTGCCCCTGGCCGGGCCGCCGGTCTCCGGCCTGCCGGACGACGGTGTCGGCGACGTTGCGCAGGGTGTTGAGGCGGTAGAAGTCGTGCGCGTGGACGACGACTCCGTAGCGTTCGCTGATCCTCGTGGCGAGGATGTTGTAGCCGAGCGAGGTGACGCCCTGATACCCCAGGGGCCGGTCGGCGTCCGGTGGCGCGAGGCCCAGTTCGGCGGCGACGAGCTGTCGCAGCTCGGAGAGAAGGTCTCCGGGTCCCGTCCCGCCGGTCTCGCGCGGGGCCCGATCCGGCGGCGACGTCTCGTCCTCCGGGTACAGTCCCAGCGAGGACAGGGGCGCCTCCGCCAGCTTCTTCACGTCGGTCTTGCCGTTGGCCGTCAGCGGGATCTCGCGGAGCCGGTGCACGGCCTGCGGCACCATGTAGTACGGCAGCGTGTCCCGGCACCGCTCCCGCACCGCCCCGGCGTCGAAGTCCTCGGTGGCGGGCAGCCACACGAAGCAGCGCAGGTGCGGTTCGGGCTCCGGCCGGACGACGGCGACGACGGTGGCGGACGGCGCCTGGGCGGTCACCGCGGCCGCCACTTCGCCGAGTTCGATCCGGTGGCCGTTGACCTTGCGCTGGCCGTCGTCGCGGGAGACGTAGGTGAGGTGCGACGGCCCTTCGTAGTGGACCAGGTCGCCGGTCCGGTAGGAGGGCGTGCCGTCGGGCAGCACGCCGAAGGCCGCCGACGGGGCGTTCAGATACCCCTGGGCCACGCAGTCGCCCGCGATCAGCAGCTCGCCTCGCATGCCCGGGGCGACGGACCGCCCGTCGGCGTCCACCACGTAGTACCGGGTGTGCTGCGCGGGCTCTCCCAGGTGGACGCGCCGGGCGTCCGTGACGCGCTGCCAGCTCGCCCAGATGGTCGCCTCGGTCGGCCCGTACATGTGGTAGACGTCCGCGCCCTGGCTCAGCAGATACTCCGCGAGGTCGCGGTCCAGGGCCTCCCCGCCGCACAGCAGGGTCATGGGCCGGGCGGCCCGCCATCCGGTGGCCTTCAGGATGCGCCAGGTGGACGGCGTGGCCTGGACGACGGTGGCCCCGCTGCCGTCGACGCTCTCGGCGAGCAGGGCCCCGCTGGTCCTGGCCTCCTCGGACAGCACCTGGACGCTCGCGCCGCACAGCAGCGGCAGCAGGATCTCCAGCAGCGAGATGTCGAAGCCGATCGGCGTCAGGGCCACGATGCGGTCGTCCGGGCCCATGCCGGGGTCCTCCCGCACGGAGTGCAGGAAGTTGGCGAGGCCGCGCTCGCTCACCGCCACGCCCTTGGGGGTGCCGGTCGACCCGGAGGTGAACATCACGTAGGCGGTGCGGTCCTCGTCCGTGGGGACCGGTGGCCGAAACGGATCGTAGGCACCGGGCGCCGGGGCTCCGTCCACTTCCCGCGTCCGTATGTGGGGGAACAGCCGCGCCGCCCGGTCCCGGGTCGCCGCGTCCACCAGGATCACGCCCAGGTCGGCGGTCTTCGCCATGTACGCGAGCCGGGCGTCCGGCAAGCCGGGGTCCAGCGGTACGAACGTACGCCGCAGCGCGAGCGCGGTCAGGTAGGCGACCGGGATCGCCGCCGACCGCTCCAGGAAGACGCCGATCGGCCCGTCCCCGGACCCCGCCAGGTCGCCGCTCAGCCGGTGCGTGGCGCCGAGCAGTTCGCCGTAGGTGAGTGACCGGTGGTCGTCCACCACGGCCACCCGGTCCGGCTCCCGCCCGGCGGTGGCGATCAGAGCCTCGCCCAGGCCCTGGGTGTCCGGGGCGGTCCGTAGGGCTCCCTCGGCCACCGGTTCCGGCGGGCGCGACAGGTCGCACCGTGACGGCGGGCGGTGCGGTTCGGTGGCCATGAACCGGGCCAGGCGGCAGAAGTTGGTCGCCAGCGCCGACAGGGCCGGTGGCGACATCACGCGCGTGGAGGAGTCGAAGGAGAGGTGGATGCCCTGCTCGTCGGAGCTGAAGTTGACGCTCAGTTCGCTCGAACTGCCGGTCTCGGGCTTGCGGACCCAGGACACCTCCAGCCCCCGCAGCTGCGGCACGGCGGTCGGCAGCATGGCGGAGGACGCGTTCACCACGAGGTTGAGGACGCTGTGCCCCAGATCCGCCGTGGCTCCCTGCCCGGTGGTGGCCAGGGCGAGCAGGTCGAGCGTGGGGAAGCCCTGGTGGCCCCTCAGCTCCTCGCGCCGGGTGCGGACCTGTTCGAACACCGACAGCGCGGGCCGCTCCGCCGAGACGTCCAGCCAGAGCGGCAGCAGATTGGTGTGGCAGCCGTAGGGGGCTCCGTACGCCCGGGTGTCCACGGTGTGCGCGACCACGACGCTCCGGTCATCGTCGCCGCCGTACGTGTGCGTCAGGGCACCCGTGACGCCCACCACGAACTGGAGCATGGTCAGCTCGTGGTGGCGCAGGAACCGGTGGATGACGTCGGCCCGCTCGCCGGTGAGCGTTTCCCTGACCGCGATGGCGCGGCCGGTCGGCTGGGGCTCAGCGGAGGAGAAGGGCAGCGGCTGGTGCAGCCGTCGGCCCGCCAGCATCGACCGCCAGTAGGCCTCGTCCTCGGCGGCGGCGGTCTCCCCCACCGCGCCGAAGGACCGCTCCCGCACCGGCGCGTCCCCCTGCCAGCAGGCGCTGAGCGCGGCGATGAACGGGGCGTAGCAGCCACCGTCGAACACCACATGGCTGAAGTCCAGGCGCAGCCACAGCTCTTCCGGACCCGCCTGCCAGCACCGGAAGCGGAACAGCTCCCGGCCGGTGGGATCGATGCCGCCGGGGTCGAGGAGTTCGTCCTCCCGCTCGCAGCGCCGCACTATCCGGCGGGGCGCCGGACGGCCGCGCGCCATGAGCGTTCCGCCGACGTCGGTGAAATAGGAGAGAAGGCGCGGAAAGGCGGTCGAAACCACCTCTCGTAATGCGCCGTCGAGACGGCTGATGTCGACATCGCCGGTCAACGCGTAAACGTAGCTGATGGTGAGTCCCGGGTCATCGGGATTCTGGTGGTACCGGTGCCACTGAAAGCTTTCGTAGGCGCTCGCCTGACGTTGCGTCATGCGTACAGACCTTTCGCCCGCCCAGGCCTCTGGAAAATCCCATGATGCCGTGCGGCGATCATTTGTCACCACCGTGCACGGTCGCCTTCGTTCCTGTCAGGTGTTCAACTGCTTCCGTGCCGCGGTTGAACACCCCGGCGTCCGCGATACTCACCCCGTCCACGGCGTCCGTTCGACGACGCTCATCGGAGGTATCCACGTGCTGCTTTCGGATCACGACGTGGCGCTGTTCGCCCGGATCAGCGGCGACCGGAACCCGCTGCACCGCTCCCCCGGCTACGCCCGCCGTACACCGTTCGGCCGAACCGTCGCGCACGGCGTCCTCGCGGCCCTGGCGACGCTGGACGAACAGGCGCCGGACGCGGCGGGGGTGACGGCCGTCGAGGCCGACTTCGGCAACCCCGTCTTCCCCGGGGTGCGCTACCGCTCCGACACACTCGACGGTGGCCGATACTGGCTGCTCGACGGCGACCGGACCTGTCTGACCGTGCGGATCCGCCCCGGCGCCCCGCCGGGCCTGGATCCGCTTCCCGTACCACCGGAGCAGTCGGCGGCCCCGCACACGATCGCGGATCTGCCGCCCGGCACCACGGTGTCCGGCGCGTACGGCCCGGACGGGATCGACGCGCTGTGCGAGCGGTTCCCGGCCGCCTCCCGGCTGCTCGGGCGGACGCCGCTGGCCTGCCTGCTGTGGGCGGGCTATCTGGGCGGGATGCGGCTGCCGGGTGAGAACTGCCTCCTCGGGCGGGTGGCGCTGCGGTTCCTTCCGGTCACGGCCTCCGGCCCCGCGCGGCTGTCGTACACCGCCCGCGTGCTCCATACCGACCACCGTTTCGGGCTGGTGTCGATCGGCGGGGAGATCACGGCGGACGGCGAGGTCGTCGCCGAGGCCGAGATCGAGGCGGTGGTACGTACGCCCGCTCCCCTGGCCACGTCGGCCGCGCTGGGCACGCATCTGAATCCGTCCACCCGGTTGCGGGGCACCTCGGCCGTGGTCGTCGGCGGCAGCCGTGGGCTGGGCGCGGCCCTGTCCCTGGCGCTGGCGTCGCAGGGGTGCGAGGTCTACGTCGGGCACCGGGGCGCCCTTCCGGACTCTCTGCGGGCCGACGGCGACGGGCTGCCGGGCCGCCTGCACTCCGTACCCGGCGACGCCGCGGACCCGGGCTGGAGCGGCGAGGTGCGCGCCCGTGTCGAGCGCGCGGGCGGCCGGCTCGACTTCCTGGTCTGCAGCGCGGCCCCGCCCCTGCACACCCTTGGCCTGGTACCGACCGACCTGGACCGGATGGACGCGTTCCTGACCGGTTCGACGCGGCTGGTCAGCGCGCCCATGGCGGGGCTGCTGGACCTCCTGGAGCCCGGGCGGGGCAGGTGCCTGGTGATCTCCTCGGCCGCCCTGCGCGAACCGCCCCGGGACTGGCCGCACTACGTCGCGGCCAAGTCCGCCGTCGAGGGCCTGGTCCACTGGGCCGCCCGGCACCACCCCGGGGTGGCGTTCCTCCTCGCCCGGCCGGGGATGCTGCGGACCGAGCAGACGAACTCGCCCAGCGCCCGGGAGACGGCCGGGCCGGTGGAGCCGGTGGCTGCGAGACTCGTACGCCGCTTGATGGCCGCCGGACCCGCCGATGGGGTCCCGCGGATCATCGGCGAGGACGCCCTCGACGCGGTCCCGGCCGGGCGGTGACGGACAGGCGGGAACGCGGTCAGACCATGGAGGTCGTATCCGCGCCCTCCTCGGCCCCCTGGGCGCCGCTGCCGCCCATCCCCCGCACGGCGATGAGCGCGAAGGCGAGGACGACGAAGGCCGCCGCGGAGAAGATGGGAACCGCGCTCGACCCGTCGATGATGCCGAAGACGACGCCGGACAGCCCCGCGGAGATGGCCGCGGTGGCACCGGCCGTGCCCATGACGGAGCCCTGGTGGCTGTCGGCCACGGCCGCCGACATCATGCCCACCAGACCGCTGTACGAGATGCCGTAGGTGACCGCGCCCACCAGGCACAGGGCGTAGAGCGCGATCGACGAGCCGGTCAGCGCGGTACCGGCGATGCACACGGCCATCCCGGCCAGTGCGCCGGTCACCGCGACATGTGGCTTGAGGTACTTCATCGACAGCGGCACCAGGGAGAGGAAGGCGGCCGCGAGGCCGACGCCGACCACCGAGATCAGGTTGGTGACCCCGCGCTGGTCGAAGCCCTCGTTCGCCGTCAGATACAGGCCGATGAACTGGAAGAAGGCCGTCCAGCCCAGCGACATGAAGAGCAGGACGGCGGAGAGCAGCCTGACCCCGGGGAAGGAGAAGGACTCCATCAGGTGCTTCACGGGGTTCGGGAAGGCCATGCGGCCCGCGGGCTTCGGCGCCGGGGCCTCGCGGTAAGCGACGAGCAGGATGAGCAGGTTCAGCAGTGTGGCACCGGCGACGAAGATGAACGGGGTCTTGAGGGTGAACCAGGAGACCAGGGTGGGGTCGCTGAGGTAGCCGCCGATGAGCGGGCCCACCACGTATCCGGTCGAGACGCAGAACATGATCAGCCCGATGGAGTTCACCCGGCGTTCCTTCGGCGTGACATCGAGGATGGCCGCCTGGGCGACCGGCAGGCTGCCGGAGAAGAGACCGCCGATCACCCGTCCGGCGACGAACATGTAGACGTCCCGGCGCAGCATGGCCCAGATGGTCAGCGCGTAGCCCAGTGCCAGCCCCAGCAGGCACAGGGACAGGGTTTTCTTGCGGCGGAAGTGGTCGGACAGGGAGCCGAGCAGCGGTGCGCCGAGGAACATGGCTAACGAATAGCTGCCGATAGCGACTCCGTAGAACAGGTCGCGGGTGCTGGTTCCTCCGCTGCTCATGATGCCGGTATGGGCGTCATAAGAGATGGGAATCAGCACCGGAATGATGAGACTGACACTCAGGTTGTCGATCAGGATGATGAAGTAAAAGGGAACGAGGCTGGCCAACCCGTTTTTACGCATGGTTCCTTCTTCTGTTTCGGCTGCTGGCAGGCGGTGGATTGTAGCCGAGGTGCTGACCACGTTACGTGAACGTCCGCCGCCGTGAACGCAGTTGCGGCGTCCGGTGAGCGATCCTTACGCTCCAGATCCGGCCGTGTGGTGACGGCCGATGGGGATGCTTCACCTTTCTGCCATATGCGTTGGCCGATCGTGGCCGGAACGAGGGTGTTCTCGTGAGGGAAACGAACGAAGTGGACTCGGTGCTGGAGGCGTTCCGGGGGGTGCTGGGCCTGGACGCGGTCGCCCCGGACATCCCCTTCGCCGCGCTCGGCGGGGACTCGATGCGGGCGGTGCGCGTGCTGTCGCGCCTGTGGCGGGAACTGGACGTGGAGCTGCCCGTGCACGCGCTCGGAAAGGACACGACCGCGGCGGAACTCGCCGAGGCCGTCCGCGCCCATCTGGACGGCCGGGCGGGATGAGCGGCGCGAAGCGTCCGGGGATCGTCCTCGCCGCGACCTTCACCGCGGACGGGCTCAGGGCCGCGATGGACCACGCGCTGAAGGGGACGGACCGTACGGTCGTGGCGGCACCGTACGGCCAGATCGTGGAGCCGCTGCTCGACCCGGGCAGTGTGCTGCTGACCCACACCGGGGTGAACGTCGTGCTGCTGCGGGTCGAGGACCTGGTCCGGGGCGCCGAGGACCCCTGGGGCGACGTCCGGCTCCTGGACGAGCTGCTGTCGGCGCTGTCCGCCTCGCCCACCCGCTCCGCGGCGACCTGGCTGGTGGCCCTGGCCCCGCCGTCGCCGGGTGCCCTGGCCGACCCCGCCGGGGCACGGTGGATCGGCTCCGCCACCCGGCGGATCACCGACACCGTCGGCCCGCTGCCCGGTGTGCACCTCATCCCGCTGGACGGCCTCGCCGACCGCTACGGCGTGCCGGAGACCCACGACGAGTACGCCGACCGCATCGCCCATCTGCCGTACACCGACGCGTACTTGGACGCGCTGGCCGATTGGCTGACGCGGATGGCCGCGACGACGTGGCGCAGGCCCCGCAAGGTCGTGGTGCTCGACTGCGACAACACGCTGTGGTCCGGGGTGTGCGGCGAGGACGGGCCGCGCGGGGTGGAGATCGGCCCGGGGCGCCGCGCGGTCCAGGAGTTCATGCGGGACCAGCGCGCGCGGGGCAAGCTGCTGTGCCTGTGCAGCCGTAACGAAGAGGCCGATGTCCAGGCCGTGTTCGCCGACCATCCGGACATGGTCCTCACCCTGCCGGACATCACCTCCCACCGGATCGGCTGGGAGCCCAAGGCCCGGTATCTGGCGGAGCTTTCCGAGGAGCTGGGGCTGGCACTGAACTCCTTCGTCTTCGTGGACGACGACGCGGTGGAATGCGCGTCGGTGCGCGCCCAGCTACCCGAGGTCGCCGTGGTGGAGCTGACCAGGGACGCGGCCGCGGCACCGGGCCAGCTGGCCCGTGAGGCGGCCTTCGACCAGCTCACGGTGACGGACGAGGACCGGTTGCGGGCCGACTGGTACGGGGCCGAGCCGGAGCGCCGGGCCCTGGAGCGGTCCGCCCGCGACTACGAGGAGTTCCTGGCCCGCTGCGCCATCGAGGTCACGATGGAGCGACTGCCGGACTCCCTGCTGGAGCGGGCGGCCCAACTGACCACCCGCACCACGCAGTTCACCCTGGCGGGCACCGCCTTCACGGTGCCGGAGCTGCGGCAGCTGCTGGACGGCGGCGGCCATGGCTGGATGGTGCGGGTCCGCGATGTGTTCGGCGACTACGGCACGGTCGGGCTCGTGGTGGCGGAGGCCGACGGTGACACCCTGCACGTTCCCGTCTTCCTGCTCAGCTGCCGGGTCCTCAACCGCCGGGTGGAGACGCGGATGCTGCGGCTGCTCAGCGCCGAGGCGGGTGCGCTCGGCTGCCACGCCCTGCGTCTGCCCTTCTCGCCCACCCGGCGCAACGCGCCCGCGCGCCACTTCCTCCAGCAGCTCTCCGGCAGGGCCATCGGCGCCGACGACACGCCCGGTGTCATCGACGTACGGGCCGCCGACTGGGCCGACGCCTCCGCGGACGTGTCCGCGCGGTAGCCGAGCCGCCCCCACCACACGTGGCCGGCGACTCCGCCGGACACTCCACCCAAGGCGTCCAGAGGGAACGAGGGAAGCACTCCATGAAACCCGGTACGAGCCGATGGCCCGGTCAGGGCCGGAAGCTGTGGCGGCGGCTGGCCGTCGCGGCGGCCACCTGCGCCGCACTCACCCTGTCGACCGGCGCACCCGCCGCGAGCGGCGTCGAGCCCGCTCAGTCCACGGGCGAACCCGCCCAGTCCACAGGCAAGCCCGCCCAGGACAGAGGTGTCCCCGCGAAGTCCGACTGGCGCAGCGCGGGACAGAACAACCACAACACCCACCACGCCGCCACCGAGCGCACCGTCGGCCCGAAGAACGTGGGCAGACTGGCGCCGAAGTGGACCTTCACCACCGCGGGCGATGTCTCCGCCACCCCCACCGTCGTGAACGGCACCGTGTACGTGCCCGACTGGGGCGGCAAGCTCTGGGCCGTCGACGCCGACAGCGGCAAGGAGGTCTGGTCGAACACCATCACCAGTTACGACGGCATCGCCGGGGACATCTCCCGGACCAGTCCCGCGTACTGGAAGGGCGACCTGTTCATCGGCACCGGCACGCTGATGACGCCCGAGGCCAAGAGCGCCTACCTCATCTCCATCGACGCGAAGACCGGCGAAAAGCGCTGGAAGACCAAGGTCGACGACGATCCGACGACCGTCATCACCTCCTCCCCCACCGTGGACAACGGCGTCATCTACGTGGGGACGTCCTCCAAGGCGTCGACCCTCCACGACGAGCCGAAGTTCCGCGGCTCGGTGCTGGCCATCGACGCGAAGACCGGCAAGATCCTGTGGAAGACGTACACCCTCCCCAAGGGGTACACCGGCGCCGCCGTGTGGGGCAGCCAGCCCGTGGTCGACCACAAGACCGGCCTGCTCTTCGTGGGCACGGGCAACAACTACACCTCTCCGCCGGGTGTCTGCCTCAATCCCAAGCAGACCGACTGCACCCCGCCGGACAAGGACAACCACTTCGACAGTGTCCTCGCCCTCGATCTCAAAACCGGCAAGCTCAAGTGGGCTCACCACACCCTGACCGCCGACACCTGGATGATGTACCAGCCCAACCAGGCCCCGGACTTCGACTTCGGCTCCGCTCCGAACCTCTACACCACCACGATCGACGGCAAGCGGACCGACCTGCTCGGAGTGGGGCAGAAGAGCGGTGTCTACTACGCCCTCGAACCGGCCACCGGCAAGGTCGTGTGGGAGACGCAGGCGGGCCCCGGCGGGCCGCTGGGCGGCATCCTGTGGGGCACGGCCACCGACGGGAAGCACATCTTCGCCGGTATCGGCAACGGTGATCACCTGCCCTACACCATCACCGCGGCCGACGGCACCAAGACCACCATCAACAGCGGCTTCTTCGTGTCGCTCGACGCCGCCACCGGCGAGATCGAGTGGCAGACCGCCGACCCGCAGGGCAAAGACGGCCAGTGGCTGGACGACTCCTTCGTGACCAGCGCCAATGGCGTGATGTACGCGGGCTCGTCGGCGCCGGGCGGCACCAACATGTACGCGCTGGACGCCGAGACCGGCAAGATCCGGTGGGACTTCGCCAGCGGCGGCTCCGTCTTCGGCGGACCCGCCGTGGTCGACGGCAGTCTGTACTGGGGCTCCGGCTACTACATCTCCAACGTGGGCGAGGGCCTGAGCGGCCACAACAACAAGCTCTACCGCTTCACCCTCGACGGCCGCTGACGCGCGTCCCCGCCCCGGTCAGGTGAACGGCCCGGACCGCCTGGTCCGGGCCGTTCACACCCGGTGGACCCTGACGACGTCGAGCGAAAGCCCGAGCCTACGGCGTCCGGCGATTACTCTCATCTCTCGACCGATGTGATGACAGGGGAGCCGGACTGTGCGTAACGCCGTTGTGACGACCGAGGGTGACCAGATCCGCTGGGTCGAGCTGCCGGGGCGGGAACCCTCCCGCGTCTACGTTCACGGTCTGGGCGCCACGTCACCCGCCTACTTCGCCGAGATCGCCCTCCACCCGCTGCTGGCCGGTCACCGTTCGCTGCTGATCGACCTGCTCGGTCATGGCATCAGCGACCGCCCGACCGGTTTCGGCTACACCCTGGAGGCGCACGCCGACGCCCTCGCCGAGGCGCTGGGCGCCGCGCGGGTCACCGGTGCGGAGGTGATCGCCCACAGCATGGGCGGCTCGGTGGCCATCGTCCTGGCCGCCCGCCACCCGCACCTGGTCTCGCGCCTGGTGCTGGTGGACGCCAACCTCGACCCGATTCCGCGCGTGTCCGGCTCCGGTGGCAGCAGCGGCATCGCCGCGTACTCCGAGGCGGAGTTCCTGGCCGGTGGCTGGGAGGGGGTCCGCGACCGGGTCGGGCCCCACTGGTGGTCCACGATGCGCCTCGCGGGCCGTGAGGGCCTGCACCGCAGCGCGGTCAACCTCACCCGAGGCACCGTCCCGACCATGCGCGAACTCCTGCTGGACCTGAAGGTTCCGCGCGCCTATCTGCTGCCCGAGGCCGACGGCCCGCTCCCCGGCGCGGACGCGCTCGCCGCGGCGGGGGTGGCCGTCGTCCCAATCCCGGACTGCGGCCACAACATCATGCTGGACAATCCGGACGCCTTCGCCCGCGCCACCTCGGCCGCCCTGACCGGCCGGGGGCGGGACTGACCCGATCCTCGCCGCAGCTGGCTTTGCTGTGAGTTTCTGTGAGCTTCGGCCTGACCCTGGCCCGCGATCCCGGCCGCCGCGGGGTCGCCCACCGCATCGTCGAGCGTGGCCCGGTCCCGAACCGCGCCACGAGGGCCAAGGCCATCCAACCCCGCTCCCTCGAAGTGCTCGACGACCTCGGCGCCGTCGGCCACGTCCTGCGGAACGGAATCGCCAAGCTCCGTATGCATTTTCACGAACCGTCCGGCGCGATCGTGGACAAGCCGTCGATCTCGGTTCGAGCGCCGGACTCCTTTCACACGCCATATCCCGACGCACTCTGGATCGGCCAGTTCGACGTCGAGTTCGCGTTGCGGCAACGCCTCGAAGAGCTCGGCGGGCGCGTGGAGTTCGGTACCGAGATGGTCCGTATCGACCAGGCTGACGACGCCGTCAGCGTCAGCGCTGGTACCTCGGCGACGTCACCGGGCCGGACATCGACCGTGGCTCCATGCACATCTGACCGTCCGAACGCGGCATACTCGGCCTGACTCCGCTCGGCAACGACCTTTGGAGTTCTACCAGCGGCTGGTCGACGAGCGCGCCGGCAAGGATATCGTCGTCCTGAGGAGTGCGACCTGGCTGTCGGTGTACCGGGGGAACGCGACCGACCTGCCCGCGGTGGCGGGCGATCAGGCACCGCGGGTACGCGACACCGTGGAGCAGCAATTGACCGGCGATGTCTTTCTCGCCTGCCTCAGCCCGAACGGCCGTGTGTTGCGGGTCATCCACCCGGCCGCGCGGAGCGCTCCCGCGCTGCCCCTGCTCGACGCGCCGGGGCAGCACGGCCGCAGCGTGGTCGTCGGTGGCTCGCTCGCCCAGGTCAACGCGACGATCAGACAGCTCGGTATCCGGGTGTTGGTGATCGACTCCGTGGTGCTGGCGCTGCTCGACGTAGCCGGATGGTTCGCCGTGCGCGCCGGGCTGCGCCCGCTGCGCCGGATCGAGACCACCGCGGCAACCATCGCGGACGGCGACCTGTCCAGCCGCGTCCTCGAGCGGGAAGCGGCACGGCTGGTCGCCCCGTGCCCCTCTCCGGTCGCGGCGGCGGCCCCCTTCCGCATCCTGCTCCCCCAGCACCACTGAGCGCGCCCAGCGACCTCGCCCGCCACGGGCACACCGGCGCCGTCCACAACCGCTCGTTCGTCCGCTCCTCTTCCGGCCGGAACCGCCACATCAGGTGGGTCAGCAGGCGGCCGCGTGTCGGTGTCAGTGGCCACAGCTAGGCTCACGACCACCGCTATACGGGAGGTTTGTGTGACATACGGTCTGCTGACGTCAGATGTGCCGCTCGGTCCGTTCGAGGGCTCCTGGGTCACCGTGTGGTCGGCGCAGGGCAAGCAAGCGAAGCTGCATGCCAAGCCTTCGTGCTCCTATCTGCGTTCGGCTCGCGTCACCGAGCGGGAGGTACGGCTGGAGGCTTCGACGGTCGGCCGGTTGTGTCCCCAGTGCGCGGCGTACGGCTCCTGGGCGCGTCCCGGGACGGGGCTCGCCGTTTTCCTGGATGCGGTGACGGGTCTGGGGCTGCTGTATGAGCTGGACCGCTATCACGAGGCGGACGAGGACACCTTCAGCGACGGAGATGTGGGCCACGCGGCGTCCGTACTCATCCGGACCCCATCGGGCAGCGAGGCGAGTGACCCCGCCGACGGTGAGGACGAGGCGGATGACGAACGGCGGGAGTGCGGCGCAAAGCCGACCGTCTGGAAGCGTTGCGTGCCCAGGCCGGACAGCTGGTCGCCCCGGACTCGCTCGTGCTGGCGGCAGCGGTTTCGGCCATGGAGGAGCCGGACGTCCCCGCCGATGACCCGGCTTTCGCGCCGCTGGGTACCCCCACCGAGGCAGCGGCGAAGTTGACGTCGTTGTGGCAGCGGTGGCGCAGCACGGTGGAGAACAACTGGGATCATCCGGGCGAGCATGAGTACCTCGTCCACCACCTGGCGAGCGGGATGAGCCGTCGGCGCAAGGGATACGACGAGATGCTGCAGCGCGCCCGGGTGCTGCTGAGCGCGTGGGAGGAGGAGGCCCGGGCGGTCATGGCCGGCGGGGGCGATGAACATGTTCTTGTGGCGCGGGTGCCCGCCGGAGCTCTGGCCGAGCGTGACGGCCGTGAGTCGTTCTTTGATCGGCTGAGTGAGTGGGAGCGGGGTGTGCTCGCGTCGTACATGGTCGCCGTGGACTGGGGGCAGCTGGCGCAGCTGGCCATCACGGTGCGGGTACCTGGGGCGGTGGCCGCCTGTCTCTTGTCCCCACAGTGCGAGCTCTCCTACAGTGCACCGGCTCACGAGGCGTCGCAGGCCGTAGCCGGGACGGAACCGTTTCCTGTGGCGAGCGAGGGGTTGCGGCCTGGGGTGTTCGACGACACCCCGGTCCATGGCCGCCGCCTGCTGACCGTGGAACATCTGCGCGCGCTGCGCAGCACGATGCGGGGTGCGGAGCAATTGTATGCGGTGCTCGGCGTCGACACCGGCATGGAGGTGGTGAGCTTGAGTGTTCTGGAGCAGCGATGCGCCACCGGCTGGCAGGGCGTCATCCTCGCCGGCGCGAGTGACCTGCCCGATGAACTGTTCAGGAGCCGCCTGAAGGCCACGTCCGAAAGCTCCCCTGAGAGCGCGAGCGTGTGGCCCTCTCCCGTGTACGACCCGCATGATGAGGCGTTCGGCCACGGCCTGAGCATGGCCGAGGGTGAGCGGGTGCTCATGCGGCTGTGCGAGGCGCGTGACGACGCCAGTCATGCGCTGAGGTCCCTGGCTCTCGCCCGTTCCGTGGCGGACCTGCGTGATCTTGATTCCGTGGGATACGACGAGTGGAACCGTCCGCGCCTCCCCTTCGTACCTGCTGTGTGGGACGGTCTGCTGGCGATGGAACAGCTGGACCTGGAACCTTTCGAGTCCGTCTCGGACAGCGACTGGTCCCATGGCTCGGGTCTTCCGCTCGGTGTCCTCGCTTCGGTGCAGGCGTACACCACGGACGCGGCCGGCCGCTTCCAGGGCCGGGCCCACTCCCCCGGCTGCGCCCACCAGCGGCCGCGGCGCGGGGTCGGCCGCCACGACGAGATGGTGACCATTGAGGAGCTGCTGGGCAACGAGCGGTTCGACCCGTGCAGCAAGTGCGGCGGATACGCGGTGCGCCGCCTCACTGGGCCCCAGGTCGCCTACTACCGTGCCGCGCACCGGCTGCACGATGTCGTGCAGAGCAGCCGTACAGCATCTCGGCACGGGACCGCCGATGCGGACAGGCGTGCGCAGACTCTCGATGAGCTCGGCGACCTGGACGCTCAGATCGCGGAAGCGTGGTTCCCCTCACAGGGGCAAGCCCGGCAGTGGCGGCGGATCATAAACCGTCTGCGCGATGAGCTCTAGGTGTGCTGTCCGGGCACGTTGGTGACGGGCGACGCGCCGCGAGTGGTGCTTGAACGAGGCGAGGGCCTCTGGTTTCGGTGTGGATTGCGACATCTACCACCGAGACACAGGAGGCCCTCGTTGATCCACCGTAACGCCCCGCTGACCCCGACCGGCAGGCTGCGTCTGGCCCGGTGCGTCGTCGACGACGGCTGGCCGCCGCCGCCACGGAGCAGCGGGCCTGCACGACCGCTCCAGCCGCCCGCACCGCTCATCGCGCCGAACGCCCACCGCCATGGAGGAACAGGTCCTGCACAGGCGCCGTGAACACCGCATCGGCCCACTGCGGCTGGCGGCCCGCACCGGTATCGCCGCCTCCAAAGACTCGGCCGCATCCCCGACTGCGGCGGCCACAAGACGCTCGGCAGGGCGGCCAGCCGCAAGAACCGCACCGGCACCGGCTACGCCTACCTGCACACCGCCCTGGACGACCACTCCCGCCTGGTTCGCCGAACGCGACGTGACCGTCCAGCGCGTGCTGACCGGCAACGCCTGGTCCCACAGCAAGACACCTGGCGACAGACCTGCCATGACCTGGGCATCAGCCCACGCTTCACCCGTCCCTGGCGACCGCAGACCAACGGCATGGTCGAACGCTTCCACCGCACCCCTGCTGGACGAGTGGGCCTACCACCGGCCTTACACCTCAGAGACCGAACGTCAGGCCGCGTTCCCCGACTGGCTGGACTGGTACAACTCCCAACGACCCCACACCGGAATCAGCGGCCACACCCCAGCCAGTCGCATCACCAACCTCTCCGGACAGCACAACTGCCACCCGCCACATCAGCTCCAGGGGAATGGAAGAGGGCCCGCGCCGTCGTCAAGGATCTGAGGGGCCCTATGAGTGAGGCAGGGTTGCCGAGTCGATGTAGGCGGTCGTGGCGGCCTTGGACGCATCGTGAGCGGGCCCATCCAGCGGGTCCCAGTCTTGGTGCCGTCGTCATAGGTCCAGAAGGTCACCGAATCCGGCTGCCAGTCGAACATGTACGTGTGGAACTGGGCCGCCGAATTGAAGCCCGCGATCGGCTTGACGGCGGCCGGGCTGTTCTCGCCTGCTCGCGGCTTCGCGCACTTTCCGCCGAGCGTGGTGGTGTAGCAGTTGTCGAGGATCTTCCCGGTGCGCATATCGACCACCCGCGAGATCTTACGCACCTCCCCGGTCGCGTCGTCGTAATCGGTCCACAGCGTCAGCCACAACATATGGGGCTGGGCACAGAGGACCTCCACATCGATCTCATCGTTATCCGGCACACCGTTGCCGTTGTGCTGAGCCGCATCCGCAACGCCTTCCCGTCATC
This sequence comes from Streptomyces sp. NPDC059850, assembly GCF_042731515.1. Taxonomy (NCBI): domain Bacteria; kingdom Bacillati; phylum Actinomycetota; class Actinomycetes; order Kitasatosporales; family Streptomycetaceae; genus Streptomyces; species Streptomyces sp. NPDC059850. The sequence continues at coordinate 93,715 of NZ_JBHWJI010000012.1, read as the reverse complement.
GGCCCCGGAAAGAGAAACCACGGACGGGCTGCCACCCGGCCCACCCGTACTGGAGAAGTGGGGAGAATCACCGGTCCAGTTCTCGACAAGCAGCGCGGCACTCTCGGGCACAACGCTGATGACGAAAGCCACCGCGGCAGCGGCGGCCGCCGCTGCCACAGCCAACCTGCGTCCGGTACGTGATGTCCGGATGTTCATCGGACTCCTCCGTGGCTGATGCCCTGCGCGCGCGGGCAGGGCGGTGAAAAGCCGGAGGCCGGACCCGGGAGCGCTGAGCTACGCCCACGGCGCGTTGGGCCGCGGCGCTTCAGATTGCCGTCACCGCACGACGGCCCGCCGCGGGCTCAGACCGGGGGCAGTGCCTGGACACCATCGTCGGGCCCGAAAGGAACGGTCAGCGGTCCGTTCCGGTCTCCCAGAGCACGGTGGAGGCGCTGGATTTGATCACAACATTTCCGTCGGCCTGGAACACGAGGATCGCTCCTCGGTGGCCATTGGTCCGTGAGGACCACAGGGACTTCCCGGCGCTGTTGTAGACGACCAGATTGCCGTCCGTCTGGAAGCGGGCGGAGTTGCCCTTGCCACCCGTCATCGCGGCCCAGCGCGACTTGCGGTGTTGGTCGTGGACCACCAGGTTGCCGTCCTGCTGCATGGTCAGGCTCCTGATGCCGGCCACCACGGACGCTCCGGTATGCAGCTCGAACGGGGCCTGTATGACCTTGAGTGCCGCGCCCTTCTCCTGGGGCTGGACCGGGACGGACGGTGGCTTCCCCGCGGTCGTCGAGGCAGCCGGACCGGACGGCCGTCCCTTCCCGGACGGGGAGGACTCGGCCGAGGAACGCTCCGTACCAAAATGAACGGCGGCGGCGACGGCCACCACCACGCCGACCGTCGCAGTGGCCGTGATCAGCAGCCGGGCGGGCCGACGGCGCCGGGCGGGCTCGGACGACGCCGGAGTGGAAAGGACGGTGTCAGACCTCATCACCATCGAGGCCGTTTCCTGACCGGCGAGGGCCGCGATGGAGGGGTCCGCGAGGGGCTGGGGTGCGAGGTCGGCCAGGGTGCGCGCCGAATGCTCTGCCTCGGTCAGCTTTCCGGCGAGAACCGTCGGACATTCCTCAGCCCAACGCCCGATCCCGCCATCCCGCTCCTCCAGCCATCCGCTCAGCTGAGCCGCCGTCGGGCGCCCGGCCGGGTCCTTGTCCAGACACGCGGTGAGCAGCGGCACCAGCTCCGGGGGAACGCCCTCGAGGTCCGGTTCCTCGTGGACCACCCGGTACAGCAAGGTGGCCGCCGGGATCCGCTCCCCCGCGCGTGAGAAGGGGCCACGTCCGGTCGCGGCGTAGACCAGCACGGCAGCCAGCGAGAACACGTCGGCGGGTTCAGCGGCGACACCGCCGGTGGCCTGGTCCGGTGCGAGGAATCCGGGGGAGCCCACGGAGACACCGAGGCGGGTGTGCCGACTGTCGTCGGCGGCCCGTGCAACACCGAAGTCGATCAGCCGTGGACGGTCGCGTGCCAGCAGGATGTTCCCGGGCTTGACATCCCGGTGCGCGAGGTCGGCCTGGTGCACGGCCTGCAGGGCACCGCCCAGCTCGGCGGCGAGGGAGAGCAGCGCGGCCTTCTCCAGCGGACCATGAGCCGCGACCCATTCGGCGAGCGACGGCGCCGGCACATACTCGGTGGCCAGCCACTGCGGGCGCTGGCCCGGGGCACTGTAGTCCACGACGGTCACAGTCCACGGCGAACGGACGCGGTCGCTGTTGCGTATCTCGCGGGCGAACCGCTCCTCGAACCCCGGCTCGGAGCTGAGATCGTCTCGGATCGTCTTCAGTGCGAGCAGCCGACCCGAACCCGTCCGGGACAAGTACACCTGCCCCATGCCGCCCGCACCGAGACGGCCGAGTAACGGATAGCCGCCGATGGACGTCGGGTCCGAAGGCTGGAGGTTATTCATGACTACTTGTTCCCCGGAAGTGTGCATCAGCGCTCGAACGCGCTGGGCCTTGGCTTGCATGCTGGTGAGCAGGATGGTCCGCGTTCGCAAGTATGCCCGACGGGTTCGCCCTTCGCCTCCGTTCCAACTCAGCGGCAGTGCCCGGAGGTTGTACCCGTCCCGAGCACCTCCCAGAACCTCACCCCCGTGACTCAATGAAGGCTGACCAGCGGACTCGGTCGCGCGCTCGGCAAGGCCGGGTGCCGGGTCATGCCGTGGGAGCAGCTGGGGCGCACCGCCCCTGACCTGATCCTTTCCGCCAACGAGAACATCGACGTACCGGAAGGCGACTGCCCGGTACTGGTGCTGCCGCACGGCGTCGGATTCCAGAAGCTCGTGCCGGACTCACGGAGTCCGCACGACAGGCTCTGGGGGGTCGTGAACGACTCCCTGTTGGAGGCAGGGCGTGCCTGGCTGGCGGTGTCCCATCCGGCGCAGGAGGAGCAGTTGCTCGCCGCCCGCCCGAAGGCAGCCGGGCGCACGCTGCTGGTCGGCGACCCATGCTTCGACGAGGTGGTCAGCAGCCGACCCCGCAGGGAGGCATACCGGGAGGCGCTGGACGTCGCCTTGGAGGCGGGACTGCTACTGATGCCGACCGTCCACGCCTGGCGGCCCGCACTCGTCGCAGCGGACGTCCTCATCGGCGACCATGGCTCGGTGACGCTGTACGGGGCGTCAGCCCGAACGCCGCCTTCTTAAGCTTCCGGAGCCGCCTTCACTGCCACCATCCCCCTCGCACCGCCCGTCCCGGATCCGCCCGCCTCGCCGGTCACGTCCGCTCCGCGAGTGAACCCGGAATGCTGTCGCCGCAACCCGGCAGCGACCGCAGGCACATGGCGAGAGCTTCGGAGACATTTCGCGCCAGCAGAGGTCACCGGCGCGGACCAATCGCGCAGGTCGGCGAAATCCACGTACAGCTGTCCATCGGGAAACCGCCCCCGGGCACGACGGGTACCTGATCGGGCCTGTCCAGCTCGGCCTACGGCACCGACTGGACATTGAAGGTGATGCCACCGTGAATGCGCGACCTTCCCGGAAGACATCTTCCAGTCGCCGCCGCCACCGGGCCTGGATGTCGGCTTGGGCCCCGCGTCGCCCGCCGCCCGGGGGGGGAGCCCAACTTCACGCTGTGCGCTTGCAGTTCGCCCTCGGCGGCTCGCCCTGAAGCGCGTCGTCCCAAGAAGCGGGCCAGCCCGCTCTTCGTCCGCTCCCACGATTCCGAGCCCGACCAGCGTTGTCGCCCCTGACGCGGCGAGCGCCGCCAACTCGGCTTCCACGCACGTCAGTCCGTCGCTTCCGCCGCCACCGGCTTGGGGATGAGGAAGGACGTCACGAAGGCCGCGGCGATGAGGACGGCTCCCGTGATGATGCCCGCGCCGTAGCCGGTGGTGGACGTCTTGTCGGCGGGCTGGGCCGCCGTCTGCGCGGCATAGACGAGGGCGAAGCTGAGGCCCGCGCCGAGGTTGAAGGCGCCCGCGTTCAGGCCCGGCAGAAAGCCGGGGTTCTCCTTCGGGGACAGGACGATGCCGAGCCCGTTGAGGACGATGTTGCCCACGCCCGCGTAGGTGATGCCGATGAGGACCGACGCCGCCAGGAGGAGCGGGCGGGAATCGGCCCGCAGGGTGAGGAGCATCAGCACGAGGGTGGCGGCCGAGCCGATGAGGCCGAGGCGCAGGATGCGGCCGTAGCCATGGGTGGCGGCGAGACGGCCGGCGAGCGGGCCCATGGCCAGGCCCGCGAGCGCGTACGGGATCAGGGTCCACCAGGCGGACTGTTCGGCGGTCATGCCGAAGCCGGTCCGGGCGTCCTGGGCGAAGGCGGGAACCATACCGTTCATGACGGCGAACACGCCCGTCATGGTGAGCACCGTGGTCAGCAGCAGGGCCCAGGTGGAGCGCTGCCTGAGGTGGTGGGTGGCGACCAGGGGGTGGCCGCTGCGGCCCTCGGTGCGCCAGAACAGGGCGAAGGCGATGGCGGTGACGGCGAACAGGACGGCCACGAGCGGCCAGTTGGCGCCGCCGAGCTTCCCGGCCTCGTTCAGGGCGATCAGGGCCGCCCCGACCGAGGCGACCAGGAGGGCGACTCCGGGCCAGTCCATGCGGCTTTCGGCATCGGCGGTCCCGGTGGCGACCGACTCGGGGGTGAGGGTGGCGACCAGGACGGTGGCGAGTGCGGCGACGGCGGCCATGGTCCAGAAGATGGACGGGAAGCCGTGGTGGTCGGCGAGGTATCCGCCCGCGAGGGAGTCGACTCCGGCGATGCCTCCGTTGACGGCGGTGATGACGCCGAGGAGGGTGCCGTACTTCTTCGGTTCGTGGACTTCGTTGCGCAGCATGATCAGGCAGAGCGGCACGGTGGGTCCGGACACGCCTTGGATGACACGGCCGGCGAAGAGTACGGGGACGCTCTCGGCGAGCGCGGCCATCACACAGCCGACGACCATGAGCGCCAGCATTCCGGCCAGGACCCGGCGTCGGCCGATGAGGTCGCCCAGGCGGGGCAGGAAGAGCGAGAAGAGGGCCGCCGAGGTGAAGAACGCGGTCTGGGTCAGGCCGACTTCGGCCGAGGTCGCCCCGAGGGAGTCCTCGATGTTCTTCAGGGCGGGGCTGAGCATGCTCGCGTTGAGCTGGAAGGCGAAGCAGGCCGTCAGGAGCGCGGTGACCAGGACCCAGATCCGGACGGGTCCTGTGCCGCCTGTCGAGGGCGCCGGGGCGAGGGCCGGTTCGGTGGAGGGGGTGTTCATGCGCGTACGTCACCGATCCGCTCGAGGGCGTCCACGATCAGGTCCCAGAAGCGCTGGTGGTCGAGGGTGACCGCGACCTGGGTGTGGCAGTCGTCGGGCGCGGGCGCGCGGAGGTCGGTGACGGTCATGCCGAGCGTGAGGGTGCCGGTGAGTTCGACGTCCACGGGGGCCTTGCGGACCGTCATGACGGTGGGGTCGATGACGTACGCGACGGCGCACGGGTCGTGCACCGGGGGGTGGTCGAAGCCCTGTTCCTTGAGGTACATGGCGCCGAAGAAGTCCAGCAGCTCGTTGACGAAGGTGGCGGGGGCGGTGCCGACCCGGGCGATGCGGTCGGTGACCTCCGGCGTGGCGAGGGCCTGGTGGGTGAGGTCGAGCCCGACCATGGTGACCGGCCAGCTCTCGTTGAAGACGATGTGGGCGGCCTCGGGGTCGATCTTGATGTTGAACTCGGCGACGGGGCTCCAGTTGCCCGTGTGGTACCCGCCGCCCATCAGGACGACCTCGCGCACCCGCTGGGCGATACGGGGCTCCTTGCGCACGGCCAGCGCGATGTTCGTCAGGCCCGCGGTGGGAACGATGGTGATCTCGCCGGGCTCATGAGCCATCACGGTGTCGATGATGAGGTCGACGGCGTGGCGGGGGTCCAGGGACAGGGTGGGCTCGGGCATCGCAGGGCCGTCGATCCCGCTCTCGCCGTGGATATCGGCGGCTGTTTCGACGGTGCGCACCAGCGGGCGGGGGCAGCCCGCGGCGAAGGGGACGCCGGTGATGTCCGCGATACGGGCGACCGAGAGGGCGTTGCGGGTGACCTTCTCCAGCGTCTGGTTCCCGACGACGGTGGTGACGGCGACCAGCTCGACGTCGGGGTTGCCGTGCGCCAGGAGCATGGCGATCGCGTCGTCGTGCCCCGGGTCGCAGTCAAGGATGATCTTTCGCACTGGTTCCCTCTTGAATCGTGTTGAACGCCGAAGCCCGAAGACGAACACTCGGCCGCTTGCCGCATGACACGAGGCCCTCACCCCTGACTGTCAGCTCCACACCGTAACGCGATCGCCTCCGCCACCTTTCACCCGCCACCCAGGGGTCAGTGGGCGGTGAGGCCGCCGTCGACCACCAGCTCGGAGCCGGTGACGAACGAGGACTCGTCGCTCGCGAGGAAGAGCATGGCCGAGGCGACCTCCTCGGCGCGGCCCGCGCGGCGCATGGGGGTGCGCACGATGTCCGGTTGCTGGTCGCCCTGCTCCTCCAACAGCTCCTGGATCATGGGGGTGGCGATGACACCGGGATGGATGGAGTTGACCCGTACGCCCTGACGGGCGTATTCGACGGCGGCGGTCTTGCTCAGCAGGCGCACAGCGCCCTTGGACGCCTGGTAGGCGGCGGCTGCTCCACTGCCCACGATCCCCAGGACGGACGAGGTGTTGATCACCGAGGCGTCGCCGGTGGCGCGGAGCAGGGGCATGGCAGCCCTCATCCCGAGCCAGGTCCCCTTCTGGTTGACGTCGATGACCCGGTCCCACAGGTCTTCCCGCGTGTCCTCGACGCCCGGCCAGTCCACGATGCCCGCGAGGTTGACGAGAACGTCCAGCGTGCCGAACCGCTCGCGTACGGTGCTGATCACCTCGTCCCATTCCTGGGCGGAGGAGACGTCCAGCACCGCGGTGACCACCTCCCCGCCGGTCTCCTCGATCCGTAGCGCCAGGGCGCCGAGGGGTTCTTGGGCCACATCGGTGATGATCAGGCGCGCGCCTTCGCGGGCGAACAGCTCGGCGGTCGCCGCGCCGATTCCGCCCGTCGCACCGGTGATCAGCGCGACCTTGCCAGCGAGTCGTCGTGCGGTCATGGTGGTGTGCTCTTCTCTTTCGTCCCGGTCGTGTCTCAGAAGCGCTCCGCTCGCTCGAGTCTGGGCGCCCCACCGACCGCCAACCAGGCCGTATGCCGCCTAGGTGCCACGCACCCAGGCACACGCCGGTGCGTGACATGGCCACTCAGGTGACGGCGACGGCGGTGTCCGCCGGACTGCTGCTGACCGCGTCCTACGGGGAGACGCTGCACAGCGTCGGAGCCCGGGTGATGTACGTGGCGTCGATGCTGTACGTACTCGCGGCGGTGCTGGCGTGGAAGCCGGGTGGCGGCTCGCCCCGGCCCATGTGGCACGCGTCAGGGTTCCTCGTACTCGCCTCGGTCCAGGTGTGGCCCGGCGCCCCTAGAACGCGGCGGCCTGGGAACCGCTCTGCCCCTGTGCGGCCGCTTGGCCCGGCGGGCGGCAGGACACCTGGCAGCAGCGGTCCGAGCGCTGGTCGGCGTGGCGGGCCCAGTCGGCTTCCGCGCGCCCCCGCGCCGGGGTGGCGGTGTCCTGCCTCAGCAACGCGGCGTGCGCCTGGCGGAGTTCGGGGCCCGGGTAGAGCCCCAGTTCATCGGCCAGGCGCCGCCGTACGGTGTCGTACACGTCCAGGGCTTCGACCTGCCGCCCGGCCCCATGCAGGCATGCCATCAGCTGCGCTGCCAGCGTCTCGCGCAGCGGATGCTGGACCAAGGCGCTCCGCAGGCCCGCCACCGCCTCGGCGGGCCGTCCGGTGTGCCGTAGCCGCTCGGCCAGGGCTTCCAGCGCGTTCAGGCGGGCGTCTTCCCAGGGAATGGCGAGATCGTGCCAGGAGCCGCATCCGGCCACATCGGTCAGAATCTGTCCGCGCCATAACGCCAGGGCCTCACGCAGCAGAACGACGGCGTCGATGTCCTGGGTTCGCTCGGACGCGGCGTCCACCAGCTGCGTGAACCGGTGCGCGTCCACGCGGTCCGCTTCAATGGTGAGCGCATAACCGGGAGAACACGTCTCAATGGACACGCGGGGGCCGAGTGCCTGTCTGAGCGCGGATATGTGGCCGTGCACGACGGTGCGGGCGTGTTTGGGAGGGGCGCCCTCCCAGAGCACGTTGACCAGCCGTTCCATGGATACGACCCGGTTCGCGTCCAGCGCCAGGAGGGAAAGAAGTGCCCGCCGCTTGCGCGTCTCCACCCGCATGAGAGTTCCGCTGCCGGACATCAACTGCACGGGCCCTAATACCTTCACGTGCAATGGACATGCCTTTCTCGAAGCCATTTCCGCCATTGCCCCAGGCCACAATGCTCTTCCCGGTCGGGCAATGTAATGACTCCAATACCGTAACTTCGCCTCCCCTCCGCCCACAACGGTGCCATGAGAGCCCGAAATTCCCTAGATTATGTTTACGGACGGCCGAAGCCTTATCACTAGGGGGCGAACTCCGATGCCCCGCACGCCAAGTCGGCAAACGAGACCAACGTCACCTAGTTTCTGATGGAAAGTAATTTCTGGTGAGGTCGCACGCGATCAGCCGGGCCGTGGCGGGTGCGTCTCGGCGCTCGGCCGCGAGGTGCAGCAGCTGGACGTCCTCGCCGGAACTCTCCGGGACCGGGCCCCGGCAGTCGCAGGGCCGCTCGTCGAAACCGGCGAACCGGTAGGCGATCTCCATCATCCGGTTGCGGTCGGTGGCGCGGAAGTCGGCCAGGAGGTGGACACCGGCCCGGGCGGCCTGGTCGACCAGCCAGTTCAGGATGATCGTTCCGGCGCCGAACGCCACCACCCGGCACGAGGTGGCGAGCAGTTTGAGGTGCCAGGCCCCCGGGTGCTTCTCGAGCAGCAGCACGCCCACCGCACCGTGCGGCCCGAAGCGGTCGGCCAGCGTCGTGACCAGGACCTCGTGGCGGGGGTCGGCGAGGAGCGCGCGCAGCGCCTCGTCCGGGTAGTGCACCCCGGTCGCGTTCATCTGGCTGGTGCGCAGGGTCAGTTCCTCGACCCGCGACAGCTCGTCCTCGGTGGCCCGCCCGATGCGCATCACCATGTCCAGCGAACGGAGGAAGTCCTCGTCCGAGCCGGTGAACCGGGCCTGCTCGTCCGTACGCCGGAACCCGGCCTGGTACATCGTCCGGCGCCGTCGCGAGTCGACGGTCACCGACTTCGGGCTGAATTCGGGCAGGCCGAGCAGCGTCGCGGCGTCCTCCGCCGGATAGCAGCGCACGTCCGGGAGGTGGTAGGCGACCTCGGCCCGCTCGGCCGGCTGGTCGTCGATGAAGGCGATGGTGCCGGGAGCGAAGTTCAACCGCTCGGTGATCCGGCGTACCGCGTCCGACTTGCGCCCCCAGCCGATCTCCGGCACGACGAAGTAGTCGGCGACGCCGAGCGCCTCCAGCCGCGCCCACGCGAGGTCCTGGTCGTTGCGGCTGCACACCGACTGGAGGATGCCCCGCGCGTCCAGGCCGGTGATCACCTCGCGGATCGCGTCGGACAGGACGACGTTCTCGTCCTCCAGCAACGTGCCCTGCCAGAGCGTGTTGTCGAGGTCCCAGACCAGGCACTTCACGGTCGCGGGCGGGACCGCCGGGGCGGTGTCGCTCATCTGCGGCTCCTTGTGGCGGCGTCGGCCAGGATCAGCTGGCACACCTCGTTGCTGCCCTCGATGATTTCCATGAGCTTGGCGTCGCGGTACGCGCGCGCGACGACATGCCCGTCCTGCGCCCCGGCCGACGCGAGCACCTGGACCGCGTCCGCCGCGCCCCGGGCCGCGTGCCGGGCGCTGACGTACTTCGCCAGCACGACGGCGGTGGCCAGGTCGGCGGCGTTGTCGTCCCAGCAGCGGCTGGCGTACTCGCAGGCCCGGGTGGCGACCTGCTCGGCGGCCCACAGGTCGGCCAAGTGGCGGGCGACGAGCTGGTGCTCCCCCAGCGGACGGCCGAACTGGTGCCGGGACGCGGCGTGTTCGGCGGCCGCCGCCACACAGGCCCGCAGGATGCCGACACAGCCCCAGGCGACGGAGATCCGGCCGTAGGCCAGGGCCGTTGTCACGAGCAGCGGCAGCGGCTGCCGCCCGCCGCCCAGCACGCTGTCGAGCGGCAGCCGCACCTCGTCGAGCAGGACGTCCGCGTGCCCGGCCGCCCGGCAGCCCAGCGGATCGGCCACCGGCCGCACCCGGACCCCGGGGGCGGTCCGCGGTACCACCACCACGGCGCCGCCCTCCCCCATCCGGGCGATGACCAGGAGGAGATCGGCGTAGTCGGCGGCGGTCACCCACTTCTTGCGCCCGCTGAGCACCAGGGTGTCCCCGTCGACGGTGGCGGTGGCCGCGATAGCCGACAGGTCGCTGCCCGCCTGCGGTTCACTGAAGGCCACGGCCGCCGTGTCGCCCGAGGTCAGCCGTGGTAGCAGGGCCGCCGCCTGCGCCGGGTCGCCGAGCCGCTCGACCATCCACGCGGCCATGCCCTGCGAGGTCATGACGCTGCGCAACGAGCCGCACAGACTGCCGACATGCGCGGTGAACTCCCCGCTGTCCGCGCTGCTCCACCCCAGTCCGCCGTGCGCCGCCGGGAGCTGGGCCGTGAGCTGCCCGGCCGCGCCGAGCTTGCGCACCACGTCCTCGGGTAGCCGTCCCGCCCGGTCCCAGCCGGAGGCCCGGTCGCCGACCAGCTCGGTGACCGCCGAGGCCGCCGAGGCGACGGCGTCATGCACCGGAGCCGCCGGGGGCGGGCTGCCGCAGCCGTTCGACCAGCGCGACCATCCCCCGTACGGTGCGGAAGTTCTCCATCCGCAGGTCGGCGCCGCGGATGGCGATGTCGTACGTCCGCTCCAGGTGCACCACCAGCTCCATGGCGAAGAGCGAGGACAACCCACCGGAACCGAAGACGTCCGCGTCGGTCGCCCAGGTCTTCCCCGTGCGCTTCGCCAGGAATCCCAGCAGGTCCGTCTGGACCGTGCCGGGGGCGCCGATGGGGTCGGATGACGTCGTCATGTCTGCTCTCCCTCATAGTCGTAGAAGCCACGCCCGCTCTTGCGGCCGAGATGGCCGTCCCGCACCATCTCCAGCAGCAGGTCGCAGGGGCGGCACCCTTCGTCGCCGGTCCGGCTGTGCAGCACCCACAGCGAGTCGACCAGGTTGTCCAGCCCGATGAGGTCGGCGGTGCGCAGCGGGCCCGTCGGGTGGCCCAGACATCCCCGCATGAGCCGGTCGACGGACTCGGCGCTCGCGGTCCCCGCCGCCACCACCCGGACCGCGTCGTTGATCATGGGGTGGAGGATCCGGCTGGTGACGAAACCGGGCGCGTCGTCGACCACGATCGGCTCCCGCCCCAGCACGGCGAGCAGTCCGCGCACCGCCTCCAGGGTGGCCTCGCCGGTGTGGGTGCCCCGGATGACCTCGACCGTCCGGATCAGACAGGGCGGATTCATGAAGTGGGTGCCGATCAGATCCACCGGCCGTGCCGTCATCCCGGCCAGTTCGTCGATGGGTATCGACGAGGTGTTGGAGATGACCGGGGTGCCCGGCGCGACCAGTTCGGACACCTCCGCGAGGACCTTCGCCTTGGTGTCGGCGTCCTCGGTGACCGCCTCGATCACCGCGGTGGGGGCCGCGCCACCGGCCGTCACCAGGTCAGCGAGCGACAGCCCGGTGACGAGAGCGCCGGGGACGGCCTCGTCCGGCAGCGCGCCCATCAGCCGCGCCGTCCGCACCTGGTGGCCGATGCTCGCCGGGGCCTCGTCCAGCCGCCGCCGGTCCAGGTCGATCAGCGACACCGCGACACCGTGCCCGACCGCGAGCGCGGCGATGCCCGTCCCCATCACCCCCGCGCCGAGCACTGCCAGTCGCTGCCCGGCGCCGGGCGTTCCGTACTCCTCCGCTGCCATGTCGCCTCTCTTTCGGTACCGGTCTCTTTCGGGCCCGGCCCGGCGGTCACACCTCCGGGCGGCTCACCTCGTCCCGGGAAGGCCGTGGTGCCACAAGGCCGTCCGTGGGCTGCGTGTAGAACTGCTGCGCCCAGTGCCGGTACCGGCCGATCGGGCCGTCGCCCTTGGCGAGCTTGGGCTGCTCGACGTGTTCCTGGTGGTGCCACATCAGCAGGTCCGCGCCGGTGTCGACGCTCGCCACCCGCTGGAGGACGGCGCTCAGCAGCCGGGCGACGGGCATCGCCGCCGCGCGCCCCAGCGTCTCGGGCACCCCGGGGACGCCGTTCAGCTCCAGCTTCGTACCGAACCGCAGCTGGATGCGTCCCGGGCTGGTCGGGGTGGCGTGGAGCATCACGTAGAGGTTGCCCGCGCCCAGGGGCAGGACCGTGCGCGCCGCGATGGTGGCCAGTCCGATCACGGTGAGCGTGTAGGACTGGCGGAACCCGCGCATCATGGTGCCGCGGGCGGTCGCGGTGACGGTGCTGATGGGCTCCCCCGCCACCGGCGAGCCCTCGATGTCGAGCCCCTGGAGACCGTGCAGCGCCGGGAGATGACCCCAGTCGAAGGCGTTCTCGATGACGTCCTGCGGGTGACCGGCGATATCGAACGTGTCGTGGCTGTACGGCTGCCGGTCGTCCATGGGGAAGACCGGGACCTCCCACTGCGGGGGCATGCCGAGGGCGTGCCACCACACATAGATCGAGCCGTTGGCCTCGCACACCGGATACTGCGTCAGCGACGCCTTCGGCGGTGGCTTGTCGTAGCCGGTGCGCACGCAGACACCGGCCGGGTCGAAGGCGAACCGGTGGAAGGGGCAGACGATGTCCTCGCCCTCGACCGAGCCGCCGACCCCGAGATGCGCGCCCAGATGCGGACACCGGGGCCGTACGGCACGCAGCACACCCTTGGCCGTCCGGTAGAGGACGACCTCCGCGCCCGCGAGCGGACGGGTGGTGACGGAGCCGGGCCGCACCTCGTCGGAGAAGGCCAGGCAGAACCACCCGTTCGGATACGGGCGGGAGTCAGCGTGCAGGGTGTCGGCCGGGGCGGCACCGGGCAGACTGACCCGCCGGGAGCTGAGGAGCTGCTTCACGAGGGGCTTCAGGTGAGGCTTCATGGCATCACTCCGAGTGCTTCACCGGGCAGGTGGCGGCGCCCGGCTGCGTGGATGACTGGGCGGATGGCCGGGCGGGGGTGGAGCGCGGCGCGGCCGCGTGCAGCCCGGCCCCGTCGGCGCCGCCCGTTCGCCGCTCGCTGAGCCGCAGGCGCAGCCCGCGCGAACTCAGACTGGTCTCCACCTTGGGCTGGAACGGCTGGTCGCCGACGGGGGTCAGCTCCCAGCGGGCGACGATGGCGGTCAGCGCCAGGATGGCCTCGGTGAGGGCGAACTGGTCCCCGATGCACTTGCGGGCGCCCGCGCCGAACGGGATGTAGGTGGCCCGGTCGGGCTGAGCGCCGTCCCAGCGGTCCGGGTCGAACCGGTCGGGCTCGTCGTAGAGGTCGGACCGGCGGTGCAGCAGGTACGGGCTGAGGACGAGGGTGCTGCCGCCCTTGAGCCGTACCCCGCCGAGTTCGGCGTCCTGCCGGAGGGTGCGGGTCATCATCCAGGCGGGCGGATACAGCCGCAGCGTCTCGGTCACCACGCGGGCGGCCAGGCCGAGCGAGGGCAGCTGCGCGGGATCGGGCTTCCCCCCGGCCAGGACGGCGTCGGTCTCGGCCTGGAGGCGGTGCTGGACGTCCGGGTTGGTGGCGAGCAGGTGCAGCGCCCAGGCCAGGGTGATGGCCGTGGTCTCCATCCCGCCGAGGAAGAACGTCAGGGCCTCGTCCGCCAGTTCGGTGTCGCTCAGCTGCTTCTGGCCGTCCTGGCTCTCCTCGTCGACCGCCGCGACCAGGGTGGAGAGCAGGTCGGCGTGGTCGGTCGGATCGGCCCGACGCTCGGCGATGACCTGCTCGATGGTGGCCGACAGCCGGTTGCGGGCGCGGTCGTACCGCCGCTTCTGCGGGGTCGGCAGCCGGCGCAGCAGGGCCGGTGTCATCATCCGGCGGAAGAACGCGCTCACGATGATGGCAGTGTCGTCCAGGGCGCGCCGCATGGTCTGCGCGGGCAGCGCGCCGCTGAACATCGTCTCCATGGTGGCCCGCGTCGTCAGCGTCATCATTTCCTGGGTGACGTCGAGGATGTCGCCGTCGCGCCAGGATGCCGCCTTCAGCTCGGCGGCCCGGGCGAACACCGCCCCGTACCCGGCGAGCCGGGTGGGGTGGAACGACGGCTGGCACAGCCGCCGTTGCCGCCGGTGCAGATCGTACGAGCAGGTGGACAGGCCGTCGCCGATGACCTCGCGGATCCGGTCGTAGATCGGGCCGCCCTTGTCGAAGACGCGGTCGTTGAGGAACACCTGCCGGGTCAGGGCCGGGTCGCACACCATCACGGCGGTACTCGGGCCCAGCCGCAGCCGGACCATCGTGCGGTACCCGGACAGCGACATGATGAACGCCAGCGGGTCGCGGAGCAGGGGCAGCGCGTGGCCCAGCAGCGGCAGGGCCCGCGGCGCGAGCGGAACCGACGCGGCGGTCGCCGTGCGTGTGTCCGTCATGGACAACCTCCTTCTGTTTGTGAGCGACCGGCCGGTGCCGCGGCGACGGGATCGCGGGTGATCTCGAACAGCGCGGTGGTCCAGCGGAAGCCGACCCCGAAACTCACGACGAGGACGCGTTCCCCGGCCCGCAGCGTGCCGGAGCGGAACGTCCGGTCGAGAGCGAGCAGGACGTCGGACGGGCCGGCGTGGCCGAGGTGCCGGCCGTAGGTCCAGCTGGTGTCATCGGCACGGAGGCCGAGGGGTGAGCCGGAGAGGAGCATGTCGAGCACGACCGACCCGATCGCGATGGGCAGCACGTGCGAGATCTCCGCCGGTTTCACACCGCTCTCGTCGAGGACGGTCTCGATGCAGCGGTGGGTGGCCCGCTGCAGTACATCGATGTGGGGCATGAACCCGGTCTCCTCGACGGGGAACCGCCGGGCGGCACCGGTGTAGCCCTGCCTGGCCCGGGTCTGCGCCTCCAGTTGCGACTCCGTGACATGGGCGGTCGCCACCAGGCGGGCGAAGCCCGTCCCCCGCGTGAGGACGGCGGCGGCCCCGGCGTCACCGGCCACGTAACCCAACTCCCGTGAATAGCCCCACCGTTCGTCCGGGAATCGGGCACCGGTCGTGACCAGCGTGGCTTTCGCGTCCGGCCGGGCAGCGAGGTGTTCGGCCGCGACGACGAGTGCGGCGGCCCCGCCGTCACTGGCGGCACCGACCTCGATTCCGGCGGTGTCCTTTCCCCCGAGCACCCGCATCAGGTAGGCCGAGGGCGTGTAGTGGTCGCCGTCCTGGAACCCGGCGTGCACGAGCAGGCTCAAGGAGGCACTGGCGACATCCGCGTGGCGCAGTGCCTTGAGGCCGGCCCGGGCCGCCATCTGCGTCGCCGTGTTGTCGTTCGAGACGGCGGCCGAGGTGAATCCGTTGAGTGCCATCATGGAGGGCTGTCCGGTGCCCGGTCCGCCCCGCGGCTCGTGCTCGGGCCTGATGGGTGGTATCCACGCGCCGGTTCCGGCGATCGTGATGTCCTGCCACAACACCGCTGTCTCCTCGGCTGTCACGAAACGGGGGGCTGGGGAGCGTGGGGCCGGACCAGTTCTCCGCTGTGGTCCAGGGCGTGGGCGCTGACCCCGGTGATCCGGGCCAGCACCCGGCCGTCGCCGGAAACCGCGGTCAGGGCTCCGGTGGCGAACTCGCAGTGCAGCCGGATGTCCGGGTTCTCCGCGCTGATCCGGCAGTCGTCGCCCGGCCCGCCGAGGTCGACCTCGTCGAGACCGGCCATCGGGCCGACCAGGGGCGGGTGGTCGCCGGGCGGTGGCAGCAACAGCAGGTGCACCATGGCGTCCAGCAGGATCGCCGGTACGGTCATCCCGGCCAGGGCCGGAGCCCAGGCTTCGTGGTCCAGGCCGAACCGGGCGCTGTTCCCGTCCGGTCCACGGGCGTAGTCGCTGGTCCCGGCGAACGGGCCGGTGAGCGAGATCGGTGGGTCGGGAGAGTAGACCGGCATCGCGAAGTCGGGTTCGGGTGCGTAGGACGAGCAGTCGGGGGGTCCGGCGAGCGCGGGGAAGCGGTCCGCCAGCACGACCGTCGTCTCGCACAGCAGGTCGTTGAAGCGCAGCACCTTGCCGTTCTTGCCGATCCGGTGTGCCGTCATCCTGACCGCCACCTCGGCGCGGTCGCCCGTCCGGCTCGTGACCCGGGCTTCCACCGCGACGGTGCGCGGCGGCCCGGCGAGCCTGAGCGTGATCGACGCCCGGCAGACGAGACCGCGGAACCCGGTGACCACGAGGCCGGGGCAGAGGGCCGCGGCCGCTCCGGCCGCGGCCTCCAGGGTGAAGGTGCCGGGCAGCATGTATTCGCCGTTGACCCGGTGGTGGCGCATCCACCGCCCGTCCTGCTCGGCCAGGGTGCTCGGATCCCAGGTCTTGGTGAAGACGGCCCAGCTCTCGCCACGGTGGAGGACACCGTCGAGCAGTGGCGTGGTCAGCGCCGGATCCGGCGGGGCGGGTGGTGGCGCGTCCGGGGCGGGGATCCGCAGCTCGCCGGAGGCGGAGCCGTACGTGCCGATCCCGCGCCGGGCCAGCAGGACGCGTTCCTCCTCGCGGATGAAGAACGCCACCCCGCTCGCCGGTGGCCGGGTCAGGACGGAGAGGAACTGCGCGCATCCTTGCGCGGTGCTGATGTACGCGTCCATCTGGTTGCGCTTGAGGGTTTCCCGCATGGTGACGCTGCTGGCGACGCCGACCTCCCGCCAGCCGCTCCACAGGACCGCGACCTCCTGGTGGCCGTCCGGGCCGTGCCGCTGTGCCCAGGCGCTCGCGTACGCGAGGTATTCGTTGACGGCGCAGTAGTCGATGTCACCGGGCGCGGGGGCGAGCGTCGCCAGGGTGCTGAAGTTGCACCAGATCCGGGGCGGACGCCCGGCCAGGGCCCGTTTGAGGTTGCGGTAGCCGGTGGCCTTGGTGGCCCGGACCGCCCGGAAGTCGGTCAGGGTCTTGGCGTGCAGCGCCCGCGACCGCAGGTCGAGGACGGTGTTGATGAGCACGTCGATCTGTCCGTGCCGGTCGATGACCTCGCCGAGGACGGCGGCAGTGCGCTCGGCGTCGAGGACGTCGCACACCCGGTGGTGGACCCGGTCCGGGCCGCACAGTTCCGCCAGCCGCCGCACGGTGGCGCGTACTTCCCGGCGCGCCTGGGCCTTCTCGTAGAGGGCGCGCAGCTCCCGCACCGACGCGTCGGGGCGTATCCGGCGTTCGGCGGCGATGAACTCGGCCTGCGGCGGCAGCGCGTCGTCGGCTTCCGGCAGCGGGGTGCGGCCGATGACGTACACATGGGGCCGGTCGCTGGTGCGGGCGATCGCGTGGAGGAGTTCGGGGGTGATCCCCCGGGCGCCGCCGAAGGCCACCACGACCGCGCCGGGTGGCAGCGAGGCCTCTCCCGCCGGGGGCGGTGGCGCGTGGTCGTCGGCGACGGCCAGGGCGAACCAGCCGTCCCCTCGGCAGGCCAGCGTGTGCGTCGGCACCCGGGCGGTGCCCGCCCGTGCCAGTTGGTCCAGGGCGGTCGCGGCGTCGGTTGCGTCGCTGAGCAGGGTCACCCCGCCGCACTGCGGGACCTCGGCCCGGACGGAGCGGACGAGGCCGGTGAACAGCCCGCTCATCGGGGGTGGCAGGTCATCCGGCACCGCGCCGAGCAGGAGCGCTGTGAGCGAGCCGCCGGTGCGCAGCGCGGGCAGCGCCGCCTGGAGTGTGGTGAACGTGAGGTCCTGGAGGTCTTCCAGCCGGGTGGCCTCGGCCTCGTCGCTGTCATCACCGGGGGCGGGCAACCGGGAGAGGACCCGGATGTGGCGCGGGATGAACGGCAGACCGGTCAGGGCGCCGGGCGCCGCTTCGGGCGGCATATGGATGGCGCCTTCGAGGCCCGGCCGCGGCGACCAGATGGCGATGTCCGGGCCGGTGACCGCGGCGGCGAGATCCGGGGCGTCGGTGATGACGATGGTGCCCGCCGGGATCGGCGGTGTGGCCGAATCCCCCTGTGGCGGGTCCGTCGGGACGAGGTGGAAGGTCTGGCGGCGACCGGTGAAGTCCTCGGTGTGTTCCAGTGCGGCGGGCGCCGGTTCGGTGCGTACGGCTCCCTCCGCCGGGCCGGGGTGACGCGGGCCGCCCGGCCGGGTGAACTGGATGAGCGGCGATCCGGCGGCGGCGGGCGCCACGACGGTGTCCGTGCCCGTGACAACGCCCTTGACGACCGTCAGCAGCGCGTCCAGCGACAGATAGGTGTGTCCGGCACCGGCCAGCACGGGAAGGGAGTGCGCGGGCGTGGCCGAGTGCCGCAGACCGGTGCCGTCGACCTCGGTGGAGAGCGTGCCCAGGACGGGCAGGTGGTGCTCCAGCGCGGTGGAGCGCCGGGTGACCGCCAGGACCGCGGCGCCTTCCGCGATGGACCGGCCCTCCGGCACCAGACCGGCGAGGTGGCGGTCCCAGCCGCTGATCGGCCGCAGACACACCGCGCCGACGAGGGCGAGGTCGCAGGCCCGGTGGCGGAGCTGGCGCAGCGCCAGGTCGACCGCGGAGTGCGCGGAGTCCCGGTGGGCGTAGACGCTGGTCCCCAGCCCCCGGAAGTCGTAGTAGTTGGCGGCCCGGCCCGACAGGATGCAGGAGACGGCCCCGGTGAAGTCGTCCTCGTTCAGATCACCGGGGATCACCCCCGCCGCTTCCGCCATTCCCTTCGTGAGGTATTCCCTCAGCGTCCGCGCCTGCGCCGGGTCGGGCAGGATGTCGAACGCGGTGGCGCACTCGCGGGCGTGCACCCGCAGCGCGGCCCGGGTGTTGTGCGTGGTCGGCAGAGTCGAGCCGACCACCACCGCCGTGGTGGGCCGCAGGCTGGTGCCCGGCTCGCCGAGCTGGTCCAGCAGCGGGCCGAGGGCCTGGAGCATCATCAGGTGTGCGGCGTCCATGTGCCGCATCGTCAGCGGCGGGATGCGCACCTCGCGCGGGGACGGCAGCGGGTACGGCGTGCCGAAGTCGGCCTCCGGGAGCGGGCCGTCTCCGCCCAGCCAGGCGGGCACCTGGGCGGCGTCCAGGCCGGGCAGGTGGGTGTTCCAGCCCACGACGACCAGGTCCTCCGTATCGGCGGGCGCGCCACCGCCCTGCCGCTGCGCGGGGGCGGCCTGGGGCACGCGGTCGGACAGGACCACGTGCGCGTCCGCTCCCCCGAGGCCGAACGACGACACCCCGACCACGCGCGGTCGTGCGTCATCCGTCGGCCAGGGCGCGTCCTTGACCGGTACGGTCAGCCGCGTGCCGTCACCCAGCAGCGGGTGCGGGTCGGTGACCACGGGCTGTCCGGGAACCGCTCCACGGTCGAGGGCGACCAGCGCGTGGGCGACCGAGACCAGGCCCGCCAGCACCCCGGTGTGCCCGAAGACCTGCTTGTTCGACGTCAGCAGGCACGCCCGCTCACGCGGCCCCAACTTGGAAAGCAGCGAGCGCAGTTCGATCTCGTCGCCCACCGGTGTGCCGGTGCCGTGGGCCACGACCCAGTCCACGTCATCCGCCTCGACACCCGCGTCGGCCCAGGCGCGGGCGATCGCCAGCTCCTGCCCGCGCGTGGCCGGAGCGTGGATGCCCTTGCCCCGGCCATCGGCGGCGAGACCGGTGCCCCGGATGACACCGAGCACCCGGTCGCCGTCGGCCACGGCCCGCTCGTACGACTTCAAGGCGATCATGACGGCGCCCTCACCGATGAGGGTTCCATCAGCCGCCTGGTCGAAGGGGCGTATCTTTCCGCTCAACGAGATTCCCTGGGCCCGGCAGAAGAGCGTGAACCCGATCGGCTCGATCACCGAGGTGCCACCGGCCAGCGCCACGTCGACGGAGCCCTCGCGCAGCGCCTTGACCGCCGCGTCCAGGGCGAACAGCCCGCTGGCGCAGGCCGCGTCGAGGGTCAGGTGCTGCGCGTCGGCGGGGACCAGTCCGCGCAGCGCGTTGCGGGAGACGGACGCGGGCAGGTAGGCCTGCGGGTCCCCGCCGTCGCCACCGTACTGCGCGCTGATCGCGTGGTCGGCCAGCTCGGCCAGCCAGTCGCCGTCCTGGTCGGCGGGGAGCGCCTCGCGCACCATGCGCCGGTACTCGTCGCCCAGTACGACACCCTGGGGGCCGAGCCCCGTCTGGTCGTGAATGCCCGTGGTCGCGGCGAGCCACCGGTCGGTGGGGCGCTGGTGTACCCCGGCCAGGGCCTGGACGGTGCAGTGCCGTAACCAGTTATTGGTGCGTGGCCACCCGGGGCGGTCGACGTTTCCGTCCGGTTCGGCGATCGAGGCGGGGTCGGGGACGAAGTTCTGGACGTACCCGGCCTCGCGGACGTAGAAGGCGTCGGTGTCCTCCCGGGTGGGCGCCCAGAAGTGCTTCAGGTCGAAGGCGGACGGCTCGCTGGAGATCAGGACGCCTTCCCGCAGCCGGTCCCAGAACTCCGCCGTGTTGTTGGCGCCGGGCAGCGCCACGCCGAGGCCGACCACCGCGACGGCTCCGGGGTCCGTCTCGGGCGCCGGATCGGGCGCCGTCTCGGTCACTGCGGTCGCCACCGGTTCTGGTGCTGGTGCTGGCGCTGGAGCCGGGGTGGCCGCCGGTTGTTCCGGGGCGGGCCGGGCCGCCTCGGGTGGCGGCGTCGTCTCTGCCGCCGACGGGACCGGTTGCCGCCGGGCGGGCGTACTCACCTGGTCGGCCAGTCTGCTGTGCAGCCGCAGACCCTGCATTCCGCCGATGCTGATGCCGCCGTCCGCGACGATGGTCTGCCCGGTGATGAAACCGGTGTCCTCGTGCAGGAGGTGGACGATCAGCTTGCCCGCCTCCGGCGTCGAGAGGGTACGGCGCATCAGCTCGCTGGTCTCGGCCGGGTCACCGAGCGCCGCCGCGGGGTCATCAAGGTTGACGACGATCTCGCTGGCGACGGAGCCCAGCAGCACGGTGTTGACCCGGATGCCCTGGTCGACCAGTTCGAGCGCCAGATAGCGGACCAGCGACTCCAGGGCCGCCTTGGTGACACCACCGGGGCCGTACCCCGGGACCGGCTGGTGGGCCCCGACGCTGGACAGGCAGAGGATGCTCGCGCCCTCTCGTCCCGCCATCAGCTCGGCCGCCCGGCGCGAACAGTGGTAGGCCGCCATCACATTGGTGGACCACGCCCGCTGCCAGTAGGTGTCGTCGATGTCGAACAGGGGCAGGAACGCCCCGCCCGCGGCGTTGTTGATCAGGATGTCCAGGCCGCCGTGCCGCTCCTGGACCAGATCGAACATCCGGTCGATCTCGCTGGTCTTGGCCACCGAGGCGCGGATGAACTCGCAGCTGTGACCGGCCTCTTCCAGCTCCGCCCGCAGCAGCTTCGCCTGCTCGTCGGAGTGGAAGTAGTTGACGATCACGTGGGCGCCGCGCTGCGCCAGGCGGCGGACGATGTCCGCGCCGAGGCTCTTCGCGGCCCCCGTCACGAGTGCGACCCGGCCCCGCAGGTCGTCCGTCGAGGTCATCAGCTGGCAGCCTCCGCCCGGGCCTGTACGACGGTCTCCGCGATCCGGCGCAGTGTGCCGACGGTCAGCAGGGAGGAATTCGCCCGCAGATTGGGCAGACCGAACCGGTCGGATACCCGCCCGAGCAGGGCGACTTGCTTGAGTGATTCCACGCCCAGCTCGGACTCCAGGCCGTCGTCCTCGCCGAGCAGGTCCGGCGGGTAGCCCAGGAAGTCGCCGTAGAGCGTGCGCAAGTCGGCCAGTACGGTGTCGTAGTCCAGCCCGTCGGACACCGGCGAGCTGACCGGCGGCGCGACGGCGACCGGCGCGACGGCAGCCGGGGCGACGGCGACCGGTGCGGCCGGAGCAGCCGGAGCCGGGGCGACCGGAGCCGCTGGGACAGCCGGAGCCACCGGAGCCGGGGCGGCGACGGGTGCCACGTAGGACACGGGCGCCGTGGGCGCGCTCACCCGCACCGCTGCGGGAGCGTGTCCGTTGCCGTTGCTCGACGGCGCGGGCAGGCGCGAGCGGAACGGCCCGGGGCCACCGTCGGCGGAATCGGCGACCAGCGCCCGGACGGCTTCGGCCGGGTCACTCTCGCTCAGCGGGACGACACACTGCACGCCCGGGAGCGACGCCTCCACGAACTTGGTGACGACGGGCCACTCACCGCACTCCACGAAGGCGTCGGCGCCCGCCGCGTGCAGCTCACGAAGCGTGTGCAGCATCCGGACCCGGGCGGTGAGCGCACCGGCGACCAGCTCGACCGGGTCGTCGTCGCCGACGTCCCGTCCCAGCCACGGCGAGCACACCCGCCAGCGCCCGGCGCCGTACGGAATCCGCGGCGCGGTCGCCCGCAGGTCCCGCGCGGCCTGCGCCATCGCCGGGGTGTGGGTCGGATGCGGGACGTCCAGGCGGAGGCTCGGCCAGCCGAGCGCGTCGGCCACCCGCTCCACGTGCTCGATCAACGGCTCGGGGCCGCTGATGACGCTCTGCCGGGGGGCGTTCTCGCAGGCCACCACCAGATGGGGATGGTTGATCAGCCCGGCGAGCGACTCCGCCCGGCCGCCGTCCACGCCGACCGCGAGCATCTTTCCGTCCCAGCTCTGCCGGGTCAGCACCTGGGACCGGGCCACGGCCAGGCGCGCGGCGTCCTCCACGGACAGCTGTCCCGCGGCGGCCAGGGCCCACAGCTCCCCGATGCTCTGCCCGACGATCGCGACGGGCCGGACGCCTTCGGCGATCAGCATGTGGTGTGTAGCGATGCTGACGGCGAATATCTCCAGGTATTGCACCTCGGGGCCGCGCCGGTCGCTGATGTCGTTGTGCTCGATCAGCCGGGTGCTGATGTCGGGGAGTCCCATTTCCCGAGCTGCCTTGTCGATGCGGGACAGCGCTTCACGTACGGTCTCGTAACGGTTGTGGAAGTCGTACAGAACGCCCCCGCGGGGAGCAGCCACCGTACCGGGCATGACAATGACAGAATCCACGTGCCTCACCCTCAATCTCCGTCCCGCCTCCTGGCGATGATGAACTCTCACCGAAGCGGCTAACAGCGGGCTAACGGAAAACTGCCGGTCCGCGGTCCCGGTGAACGGGAGGGTGCCGCCCGGGCAAGGTCAGCGGTGGAGAACTATCAGGTCCGGCCGTTCGAGGAACCGGGCGATGTCGCGCAGGACGAGCGAACCCAGCTCGCCGTCGACGAGACGGTGGTCGAACGACATGGTGAGGGTCGTGATGTCGCGCAGCCGTATCCGTCCCTCGTGTTCCCACGGCATTCGCCGCACCTGGCCGAAGCAGAGGATCGCCGCTTCGCCGGGGTTGAGGATCGGCGTCCCGCCGTCGATGCCGAACACACCGATGTTGGTGATCGTGAAGGTCCCGTTCCTCATCCGCTCGGGTGGCGTCTTGCCCGCACGGGCCTGCTCGACGAGGTCGGTGAGCGCCAGGGCGATCTCCCGCAGGGAGAGCCGCTGGGCCGCGGCGATGTTGGGGACGATGAGCCCTCTCGGTGTCGCCGCGGCGATGCCGAGATTGACGTCGGAGTACTGGACGATCTCACCGGCCGCGGCGTCCCACTTCGCGTTGATACCGGGATGCCGTGCGATGGCGGTCAGCACTGCCTTGATGACCAGGCACAGTGGTGTCAGGCGCACATCCCCGAACGCCTTGTCGGTGCGCGCCCTCTCCAGCAGTTCGAGGGACCGCGTCACGTCGACGGTGACCCACTCCGTGACGTGCGGGGCGGTGAAGGCGCTCTCGACCATGGCCTGCGCGGTGTGCTTGCGCACTCCGCGAATCGGGGTGCGCACCACTTTGTCACCGGCGGGGCCGGGGGCGTTCGGCGTGGTGGCCCGCCGCTCGGCGAGGCGGTGCACGTCTTCGCGGGTGATGCGTCCCGTGGGGCCCGTGGCGGGCACCAGGCTCAGGTCGACTCCGAGGTCGCGGGCGAGCTTGCGCACCGGCGGGGCGGCGAGGGCCTTGCGGTCGGACGGTGTGACGGCCGGTGGCTCGGGCTTCCGCTTTCGCGGGCGCCGCGCCGTCCGCGCGTGCGCCGGACCATAGCCGACCAGGACGGGCTCGCGGGCGGGGGCGGACCGCTGCTCGCTCGGGGTGCCGTCCTGGGCGGGAGGATCCACGAGGTCTGTGGCGTCGCGTTCGGGCCCCGCCTGCGGGGCGCTGTCGTCCTCGACCTCGAACGAGATGACCGGCGTACCGACGGCCACTGCCTCTCCCGCGGCGCAGAGGATCTCGGTGACGGTCCCGGCATACGGGCTGGGCAGCTCCACCACCGCCTTCGCCGTTTCGATCTCGGCGATGACGTCGTTCACGCCGACCCGGTCGCCGGGGCCCACCCGCCATTCGAGAATCTCGGCCTCGGTGAGCCCCTCGCCGACATCGGGGAGCGGGAAATGCCTGGTCACGAGCATCGTGTCCTCCAGAACAGGTGTGCCGAACGGTTCACCCGGCACACACCCGGTCGACGGCGTCGAGGACGCGGTCGAGATCCGGCAGGTAGTCGCCCTCCGCCCGCGCCGGCGGATAGGGGACGTTGTAGCCACCGACCCGTTCCACGGGGGCCTCGAGGTCGTAGAAGCAGTGCTGCATGACCGTCGCGGCGACTTCGGCGCCCAGGCCGACGTTGACGGGCGCCTCGTGGACGACCACGACGCGTCCCGTCTTCGACGCCGAGCGGCACAGTGCGCCGGTATCGAGCGGAGACAGCGAGCGGAGGTCGAGGACTTCCAGCGAACGGCCTTCGGAGGCGGCGACCTCGGCCGCGTTGAGCGCCACCGCGACCATGGGCCCGTACGCGACCACGGTGGCGTCGGAGCCCTCGCGCAGCACCCGGGCGCGCCCCAGCGTGTCGCCGTCCACGGGGCGGCCGAGGCCGACCTCGGCCCGGTCCCAGTAACGGCGCTTGGGCTCGTAGAAGATGACGGGGTCGTCGCACGCGATCGCGGCGCGGAGCAGGTCGTACGCGTCCTGGGGGTGGCCGCACGCCACGACGCGCAGTCCGGCCGTGTGGCAGAAGTACGCCTCGTTCGACTCGCTGTGGTGCTCGACCGCGCCGATCCCGCCCCCGACCGGGATCCGGATGGTGACGGGGAGCCGCAGCAGCCCGCGGGAGCGCGCCCGCATCTTCGCCAGCTGGCTGACGATCTGGTCGAAGGCGGGGTAGACGAAACCGTCGAACTGGATCTCGCAGACCGGTCGGTACCCGCGCAGGGCCAGGCCGATGGCCGTCCCGACGATCCCCGATTCGGCCAGCGGGGTGTCCACGACGCGGTCGCCGAACTCGGCGGCCAGGCCATCGGTCACCCGGAACACCCCGCCCAGGGAGGCGATGTCCTCGCCGAGCAGAATCACCCGCTCGTCGTCGCGCATCGCCTGCCGCAGGCCCTCGTTCAGCGAGCGCCCGAGCGTGAGCGCGGTCGTGGTCGTGGCGGCCTCGTCGTGGGTGTCTTTCCCGGCCGGGGCGGCCGCGGTGGTGGTGGTCACAGAAAGGACTCCTGATACGTCTCGAAGGCATCGCGTTCGCGCCGCAGGGACTCGGGCTCCTCGCAGAAGGTGGCGCGGAAGGTGTCGCTCAGCGACGGCTCCGGAAGGGCACGGCACTCCCGGCGCGTCCGCGTGGCCAGCTCCTCGGCGTCGGAGGCGAGCGTGGCGAAGTATTCTTCGTCGGCCCAGCCGCGCGCCGTGAGCAGCAGGCGCACGCGCTCCACGGGGTCGTGGGCCTGCCACCGGGCCGCCTCGGCCTCGTCGCGGTAGCGCTTGGGGTCGTCCGATGTGCTGTGTCCGGACATGCGGTAGGTGTGCGCCTCGATGAACCCCGGTGCGCCACCGGCCCGGACCCGCTCGACCATGCGCCGTGTGGCGGCGTGGACGGCCAGTACGTCATTGCCGTCCACGGACACCGCGTCGAGTCCGAATCCCTTCGCACGCTCCCTCAGCGGGCTCGCGTACTGCTTGCTCGCGGGTGTCGAGATCGCCCATCCGTTGTTCTGGCAGAAGAACACGACGGGCGCCGATGTCACCGCCGCCCAGTTGAGCGCCTCGCTGGCGTCCCCCTGGCTGGAGGCGCCGTCACCGAGGTAGGTGAACACCACGCTGTCGGCGGCGTCGTACCGGACGCCCATCGCATAGCCGACGGCGTGCAGTGTCTGCGTGGCCAGCACCAGGCTGTAGATGTGGAAGTGGTACCGCTCGGGGTCCCATGAGCCGTGGCTCGTGCCACGCCACTGAGACAGCAGTTCCGTCGGCGAGATGCCACGGCACAGGGCCGCCACGTGTTCGCGGTAGGACGGGAAGACCCGGTCATCCGCCCGGAGGGCGCGGATCGATCCGGCCTGTGCCGCTTCCTGCCCGAGGGACATCAGCCAGAGTCCCAGCTCACCCTGGCGTTGCAGGGAGTACGCCTCCTGGTCGAGGCGGCGCCCGAGCACCATGTCGCGGTACAGCCCACGGACCAGGTCGCCGGTCACCTCGAGCATGTCCGCGGCCGCCTGTTCGTCCAGCGTCCCGGCCGGATCGACCAGCCGCAGGACGTCATCGGCGGAGGCCGCGGCGGATGACGCACCGGAGTGTGTGTTCATCCGTTCCTCCAGACGACCTTGACGACTTCGAGTGACCGGTTCAGGAACTTGACGAGCTGCCGCACCCTGATCTCGTCCGTCGTGTCCACCTCGATGGTGATGCGCCGCAGCCCGTCGATGGGCTCGGCGACGTCCATGGTGAGCACGTCGAACTGGCGATGCGCCAAGATCAAGGAGACCCGGGCGACCGCCAGGGGCGTGGCGACGACATCGATCCGCAGTACGGCACCACGAGGGCGTGTGCGGGGCTTCAGGGCTTCTGAGGGGGCAGCGCGTGTCGCTGACTGTGTCGCGGCTGACATGCGGACACGTTTTCAGGGGCCCGATCCGTGCACAACACACGTGTGCGCAGCGGTGCGCAGTACGCTCTTCTCGGGAAGTCCATCGCGTCGCGAGTGAGCATTACAGGAAGCCCTGCTTACACTTGCGGCATGTCGGCACCCGTACACCTCGACTCGGTCGATCTGCAGATCCTGGAGTTGCTGCGAGCCGACGGGCGGCGCACCGTTCGTGACATCGCGCGTCTGGTGCAGCTCTCCCCCGCACCGGTCCGTCGGCGCATCGCACGCCTGGAGGAGTCGGGGGTCATCACCGGCTACACGATCACGACGGATCAGGCCAAGCTCGGCCAGGGCCTTGAGGCGGTCACCGAGCTGCGTTTCACGGGCGACACCGATATCCACGACATCGTGGAGTTCGCGTCGACGCTGCCGGAGGTCGACGAGGTGCTGACGCTCACCGGCGATGTGGACGCACTCGTCCGGCTGCATGTCGACAGCGTCGACGACCTCCAGAAGGTGGTCAATCGGCTGCGCCGTAAGGGCGTTGGTGTGCTGCAGACGAAGACGCTGATCGTCATCGACTCCTGGCAGCGCGGAACGCCCGTGCCCTGAGGTGGTCAGGACACGGGCGTTCAGTGCGCGGAAAAGGGGCTTCGGTCAGGCCTCTTCGTCATCGTCCATGAGCGCCAGCAGCGGCTCCCGCTCGTCCTCGGGGACGTAGCCCGCGTAGTACTCGTAGAGCTTGCGCCGCGAGATGCTCGCCGCCGCCGGGCCGTCCCCGGCCCGGATCGCCTCCAGCACCTCCTCGTGGTGGCGGAGCGACTCCCGCATCAGCGCCGTGCTGTTGTGCGCGTGGGCGACCTTGTCCGAGATCAGCGAGAGGACCGCGCCCCGGACCACCTGGTTGCAGACCTCGATGAGGGAGTTGCGGCTGGCCACCGCCACCGCCTCGTGGAACGCGACGTCCGCCTTGCTGAACTCCTCGTACCCGGTCTCGATCGCGTCCGACATCACGGCGAGCGTCCGCTCCATGACGGACAGTTCCTCATCGGACCGCAGCCGGGCCGCCAGCAGGCTCGCCGACCCGTCGAGGATCATGCGGAACGAGATCAGCTCGGCGATCGACACATTGTCGAACTGGACGAGCCGGGCCATCTCCTTGGTCAGGCGGGCCGACGAGAACGGCAGGATCTCCGGGCCGTTCGGGTCCCCCGGGCGCGAGCGGACGAGGCCGTTGCTCTCCAGCACGCGCAAGGCCTCCCGCACGGTGGGCCGGCTCGCCCCGAACTGTGTCACCAACTCCCGCTCGCTGGGCAGCCGTTGCCCCGGCTTCAGGTCACCTCGCGCTATCGCCTGCTCGATCTGTTCGACGATGCGCTGGTAGAGCCGTACCGGCGCGACCTGCCGGAACTGTGCCCCGTCGCTCAAGGCTTCTCCCCTTCGGGCGTAGTCGATGTCGTCTTCTTCTCCCCCATGGGCGCGCCGTGGGCGTGGTCCGGCCAGGCCGGGACCGCCTCGGCAGGCCGGTTCCGTTCGTACCATGCCGCCGCCCTCAGGACGCCGAGATCGTCGAAACGGCGGCCCGCGATCTGCACCCCGATGGGACGACGGTCCGCAGTAAAGCCGCAGTTGACGGTCGCGGCGGGCTGGCCCGACATGTTGTACGGCGCGGTATAGCCGATATGGGCCATGGTCTTGGCGTCCCCCG
Organism: Streptomyces sp. NPDC059850; assembly: GCF_042731515.1. Classification (NCBI taxonomy): domain Bacteria; kingdom Bacillati; phylum Actinomycetota; class Actinomycetes; order Kitasatosporales; family Streptomycetaceae; genus Streptomyces; species Streptomyces sp. NPDC059850. Next base: position 65,579 of record NZ_JBHWJI010000012.1, on the reverse strand, counting down.
AGAACGGCATCGGCTGCTCGGCGGAGAACGCGGCGACCGGCGCCACCGGTGAGAGCACCAGGTCATAGGGGAGCGTCGACGCCACGGTCCGGGCCTGGATGCTCATGATCTGCTGGTAGCACTGGAGAACCCTGACGCCCGGCACGTCCGCGCCGCCCTGGCACCACCGGATGACGTGGGGGTGGACGCGCAGCCGCGCCTCGGGCGCCAGCTCGCGGAAGTCGTTCCAGGACCGCACCCGCAGGAACAGATCCAGGTCGTCCAGCAGCTCCTGGGTCATGAACGGCTCGACGGGCTCCACGATGGCTCCCGCCGCCTCGAAGACCTCGGCGGCACGGTTCACCGCGGCGAGGATCTCGGCGTCGCACGACTCCCCGCAGCCCGCGTTCAGGTGCACTCCCACGCGCAGTCCCCGCACCTGGCCGTCCAGCGCGGACCAGTCGATGTCCTGCGGCGGCAGGCTCGTCCAGTCCCGGGGGTCGGGCTGGCTCAGGACACTCATGAGCAGGGCCGCGTCCGCCACGGTGCGGGTCATGGGCCCGGCGGCGCGCCCCAGGTACGGGGTGTCCAGCGGGATCCTCCCGTAGCTGGGCTTGAGCGTGGCCAGGCCCAGCCAGGTGCCCGGCAGCCGGATCGATCCCCCGATGTCGGTGCCGACGTGGAGCGGGCCGTATCCCCCGGCGGCCGCGGCCCCGGCGCCGGAGCTGGAGCCGCCCGTGGTCCAGCCGGGGTTCCAGGGGCTGCGCGTAATGCCGTGCCTGCTGGAGACGCCCGAGGAGAGCATGCCCCAGTCCGGCATCACGGTCGACCCGAGTATCACCCCACCGGATTCCAGGACCCGCGCGGTGATGGGCGCGTCCGCGTCGGGGACGACCGGCTCGGTGCCCGCGTTGCCCGAGGGCATGGGGACGCCCCGGCGGGCCACGTTCTCCTTCAGGGTCACCGGTACGCCGTCGATGGGCCCGAGTGGCTCCCCCGCCGCCCATCGGGCCTCGCTGGCCTGGGCCGCCTTGCGGGACTCGTCCGGATCTCGCGCCCAGAACGCGTTGAGCACACCCTCCCGCGCCTCGATCACTGACTGGACGGCGTCGTGGACCTCGACCGGCGACAGTGTGCGGTCGGCGAATCCGGTGGCCATCTCCAGAGCCGGCAGGGCGGCCAGGGCCTGTTCGGTGAGCACCCGCACTCTCCTTCTCCCCCAGCTACCGCTGGGCGGTGCCCCGGCGATCCCGGGGCGTTCGAACCCTTGACAGGAACAACTTCAGTCGACACGGTACCTGGCAAGCGAGCTTACTGGTCAGGCCAGTGATAACGGAAGGTGGCGTCCATGACGCGGGACACCAAGGTCGTACGGCTTGCGGTCATTCCGGGCGACGGAATCGGCCCGGAGGTCGTCGCGGCGACCGTGCCCGCACTCCGGGCCGCGCTGGAGGCCGACGGCCACCGGCTCGACGTGACCTCATTCGACTGGGGAGGCGAGCGGTTCCTGACGCAGGGCGCGGCGATGCCGCCCGATGCGGCCGACCTCGTCAAGCAGACGGACGCCGTGTTGTTCGGAGCCGTCGGACGTCCCGACGTGCCGGAGCACGAGCTGGTCTGGGGCCTGATCATCGGCCTGCGGCAGCAACTCGACCTCGCGGTGAACCTCCGCCCGGTGCGCGCCTTCCCCGGCGTTCCCACCAAGGTGCGCGACACCGACGGCGTGGACCTGGTGATCGTGCGCGAGAACACCGAGGGCGAGTACGTCGGCGCGGGCGGGGTGGCGCACTCCGGGAGCGGACACGATCTCGGCATCGAGGTCGCCGTGCACTCCCGCCGTGCCATCGAGCGCGCGGCGCACCAGGCCTTCGCCCTGGCGGGCCGCCGGTCGGGGCGGCTGTGCCTGGTGACCAAGTCCAACGCGATGCGTTACGGCTATCCGCTGTGGGACCGGGTGGTGCGCGAGGTCGGCGAGCAGTACCCACAGGTCCAGCTGGAAACGATGCTGGTCGACGCGATGGCCGCCCATATGATCCAGGCTCCGCGCTCCCTCGATGTGCTGCTCGCCAGCAACCTGTTCGGCGACATCCTGTCCGATCTCGCCGCGGTGCTCGCCGGCGGCATGGGCATGGCGCCCAGCGCCAACGTCCTGCCCGGTGCGGAGGTGCCGGGGATCTACGAGCCCGTCCACGGCTCGGCGCCGGACATCGCCGGAAAGGGCGTGGCGAATCCGGTGGCCTGCCTGCTCTCCGGCGCGATGCTGCTCGAGGACCTCGGACACACCAGCGCGGCCCGCCGCGTCCGCGACGCGGTGGCGGACACCTTGCGAGATACCAGACACCACACGGCCGACCTCGGCGGCAACGCCACCACGGCGGACGTCGCATCAGCGGTTCTGCACGCGATAGAAAACCAGGGGTAGGACGCATGAAACATCTCAAGCGGCCGGCGCGGCACCGCGGGGCGGTCGCAGCCACGCTCGCATGCCTGCTGCTGGCTTCCTGCTCGGCCGGGTCCACGGCGACCGGCAGCGTGGGGAAGAACTCCCTGAACATCGGCCTCACCGCCGAGCCGGCCAACTTCGACTTCACTAAAACCGCGGGTAACGCTATTCCGCAGGCACTGCTCTACAACGTCTACCAGAACCTGGTGAAGCTGGACCAGTCCGGGAAGATACAGCCCCAGCTGGCCACCTCATGGAGCCTGTCCAAGGACCGCAAGACATACACGTTCCACCTGGTGAAGAACGCCAAGTTCAGCAATGGGCGACCGTTCACGGCCGAGGACGCCAAGTTCTCCATCGAACGCGTCACATCCGACTGGACGGTGGTGCAGAAGTCCCAGATGGACGTCGTCGACACAGCGCGGGCGGTGTCGCCTACCGAACTGAAGGTCACCCTGAAAAGGCCGAGCAACGACTGGCTGTACCGGATGACCACCCGCGTCGGCGCGATGTTCAGCCGGACCGGCGTGAGCAAGCTGGCCACTGAGCCCGTGGGCACCGGCCCGTACGAGGTGAAGAAGTGGAACCGCGGCGACTCGATCACGCTGGCCCGCCGTGATGGCTACTGGGGGCGCGAACCGTACTTCAAGTCGGTCACCCTCAAGTACTTCAAGGATCCGACGGCCATGAACAACGCGCTGCTCACAGGCACCATCAACGTGATGGGCGATATGCAGTCCCCGGATACTCTGTACCGGTTCCAGAACAATCCGAAGTACAAGGTCATCGAGGGCTCGACCAACTCCGAGGTGGTCCTCTCCCTCAACAACCGCTCGGGCCCGATGCGAAACCTGAAGGCCCGTCAGGCAGTCCGCCACGCCATCGACCACAAAGCCCTGATGGACACCTGCTGGGCAGGCCGCGGCAAGCTCATCGGCAGCATGGTCCCGCCGACCGACCCGTGGTACCAGAACCTCACGAACCAGTATCCGTACGACCGGGACAAGGCCAAGAAGCTCCTCAAGGAGTCCGGCCAAGCCGGCCATACGCTGCGGCTGCGCATTCCGACGCTGCCTTATGCCATCGCGTGCGGCACCGTGGTCAAGAGCCAGCTCGAACAGGCCGGTTTCAAGGTCAAGCTCGACCAACTGGAGTTCCCCGCCGCCTGGCTGAGCACCGTGTTCAAGAACGCCGACTACGACATGTCCATCATCGGCCACATGGAGCCCCGAGACATGCAGACGGTGTTCGGCGGCAAGGGCTACTACACCGGCTACGACGACCCTGAGTTCCGCGCGTTGGTGAAGAAGGCGGACCAGGGCACCAGGAAGGACCAGATCACCTACATGCGGGCGGCTGCCCGGCTCCTGTCCAAGGACGCCGCGGCCGACTGGCTGTTCCTGCTGCCGATGCTGACGGTGGCGGACAAGGACATCACCGGCCTGCCGGTGAACTACGTCTCCGAGTCAATGGATCTCACCGGCCTGGGCCGGTCATGAAAGGCGGCCTCAACCGATGATCGTCCGTCTATTCCAGCGGATCGCGGTCCTCCTGGTCAGCCTTGCCGTGAGCTCCGTGCTGGTGTTCGCGTTCATGGCGGTGCTGCCAGGGGATCCGGCCCGCGTCGCCCTTGGCACCAGCGCCTCGGAAACGGCGGTGGCGCAACTTCGCGAGCAGTTCGGGCTCGACCGGCCGCTCGTGGCCCAGTACTTCAGCTGGATCCACGGGCTGGTGACCTTCGACCCGGGCACCTCCTACATCTCCCACACGGAGATCGGCCCGCAGATCGCCGACCGCCTCCAGGTCACCCTGTGGCTCGTCGGCACCGGGATGGCGATCGCCTGCATCCTGGCAGTCCCCATGGGCATCCTTATGGCCATCCGGCACCGCAGGCCCTCCGGGCTCATTCTCTCGGCCCTGTCCCAAGCCGGCGTGGCCGTCCCGGCCTTCCTCGCGGGCATCCTCCTGATCAGCGTGTTCGCGGTGGGGCTCGGATGGCTTCCGGCGAACGGCTGGACACCCCCGGTGCAGGATCCGGTCCTGTTCCTCAAACAACTGGTGCTGCCCGCGCTCTCCCTCGGAATGGTGCAGGGGGCGGTGCTCACCCGCTATATCCGCAGCGCTGTGCTCGATGTCCTCCGGGAGGACTACCTGCGCACTGCTCGCGCCAAGGGACTCCGCCCGACGCAGGCGCTGGTACGGCACGGCCTGCGGAACGCGTCGGTGCCCGTGGTGACCGTGCTGGCGTTGCAGCTCGCCACGCTGCTGGTGGGCGCCGTCGTCATCGAACGGGTCTTCGTCATCCCGGGGCTCGGGAGCCTGCTGCTGGACAGCGTCTCCAACCGGGACCTCATCCTGGTACAGGACGTGGTCATGATCATTGCAACGGCGGTGCTGCTTGTGAACTTCTTGGTGGACATGGTCTATCAGCTGATCGACCCGCGTCTCAGGGGAGGCGCGTCATGACTGTTCTGGACACGGAAGCGGTCGGCGCGTCCGCGGCGGCCGACGACCGCCGACGCCGCCGCCCGATGACGGGCAGCCTCTTGGTGGGCGGTTTCATCGTCATGGTCGTGTTCGGCCTGGCGCTGCTGTCCTTCGTGTGGACCCCGCACGACCCGACTCTGGTGAACACCTCGGCGCGGCTGGAGAAGCCGTCGCTGGAGTACTGGTTCGGCACGGACAAGTTCGGCCGCGACGTGTTCAGCCAGATCCTGATGGGCTCGCGCACCACGCTGTTCGTCGGCTTCGTGGCGGTGGGCGTCGCCGCCGTGGTCGGAGTGCCGCTCGGTATCGTCGCCGGAATGGCACCCGGCTGGCTCGGTGAACTGCTGATGCGCGGCAACGACCTGCTTCTCGCCTTCCCGGCGCTGCTGTTGGCCATCATGTTCGCCGCCGTGTACGGCGCCAGCACACTGGTCGCGATGGTCGCCATCGGCATCGCGTCCATACCCCATTACGCCCGGTTGATCCGCGGCGGCACGTTGCAGGTCATGAAGGCCGAATACGTCATCGCCGCGCGCGCGGCGGGCCGCGGGCCGTTCTCGATCGGCCTGCGGCACGTCCTGCCCAACGTCAGCAGTCTCGTCATCGTGCAGGCGTCCGTCGGTTTCGCCATCGCCGTACTCGCCGAAGCCGCGCTGTCCTTCCTGGGCTTCGGAACCCCGCCCCCCACACCGTCCTGGGGCCGGATGCTCCAGGAGAGCCAGGAGATGCTGTCGGTCGCCCCCCGGCTCGCCGTGTTTCCGGGCATCGCGATCGCGGTGGTGGTGCTGGGATTCAACCTGCTCGGTGACGGCCTGCGGGACCGTTTCGACCCCAAGCTGGAGGACCACCGATGATCCCGGCACCTGACACGGCACCGGCCTCCGGACCGGGCCCCACCGAGGGCCGCGACGATGTGCTGACCGTGCGGAACCTCAACGTCGCGGTGGGCGGCCAAAAGCTCGTCGAAGACGTCGACTTCACCATCCGGGCCGGCGAGCGGGTCGGCCTGATCGGCGAATCCGGCTCGGGCAAGTCGCTGACCGCGCTGAGCGTCATGGGCCTGCTCCCCGAGGGGCTGCGGACCACGGGGTCGGTGCGGCTCGCCGGAGTCGGCCACGACCTGGTGGGGGCCGACGAGGCGCGGATGTCCCGGGTGCGGGGCAAGGAGATCGCCATGGTCTTCCAGGAGCCCATGACCGCCCTCAACCCCACGATGAAGGTCGGGCGGCAGATCGCCGAGGTGCTGCTGGTCCACCGGACCCGGCCCGACCGCGCGTCCGCCCGCGCCGCCGCCGTGGAACTGCTCGCCCAGGTAGGGCTCCCCGACCCCGAGAACGCCGCGCAGGCCTACCCGCACCAGTTCTCCGGCGGCCAGCGGCAGCGGGTGGTGCTGGCCATCGCCCTCGCGAACGACCCCGCGCTCCTGGTCTGCGACGAGCCCACCACCGCGCTCGACGTCACGGTGCAGGCGCGGGTGCTCGACCTCATCGTGCGGGGTGTCCAGGAGCGCGAGTCGGCCATGCTCTTCATCACCCACGACCTGGCCGTGGTGGCCACCGCCTGCGAGCGGGTCATGGTCATGTACGGCGGGCGAGTGGTCGAGTCCGGCCCGGTCCGGGAGGTGTTCACGCGCCCCCGGCACCGCTACACCAAGGGGTTGATCGGCGCCTCGGACCTGACCGTGGTCGACGACCGCGGCCGGCTGGTCACGATCGGCGGGTCGGTCCCGCCGGCGGGCCGGTTCCCCGCCGGCTGCGTCTTCAGAAACAGGTGTCCCCAGGCGACCGAGGAGTGCGCCACCAGGCCGGAGTGGGTTCCGGTCGGGCCGGACTCCGGCTACGCCTGCTTCCACCCGGTACCCGAGAGCGGTGCCTCCGGCACCGGCGTACCCACGAACCAGGAGGCCGGCCGTGGCTGAGCAGCCGACCAGCGCCCCCCTCGCCCCCGGGCCAAAGACCGCTGACCCCGTTGCCGCCATCAGTGTCCGCGACGTCACGCGCGACTACCGGCGCCCCCGTATCTCGCTGCGCCGCCCCAACCCGCCGGTGCACGCCCTGCGCGGCGTCAGCTTCGACATCCAGCAGGGGCAGCGGTTCGGCATCGTGGGTGAGTCGGGGTGCGGCAAGTCGACCCTGCTGCGGATTCTGGCCGGGCTCGACCATCCCACCAGCGGTAGTGTCGCCATCGACGGCCGGGACATCACCGGGCTCCGGGAGAGCCGGCTGAAGTTCGTCCGCGAGCGGCTCCAACTCGTCTTCCAGGACCCGATGAGCGCACTGGACCCGCGCATGCGCGTCGGCGATATCGTGGCCGAGCCGCTCGTTGCCCAGGGGCTCGGGAACCGCAAGGAGCGGGTGGCCGAGCTGCTCGAGGCCGTCGGCCTGCGGGCCGACGCGGCGAACCGGTATCCGCACCAGTTCTCCGGCGGCCAGCGGCAGCGCATCTCGATCGCGCGCGCTCTCGCACCCCGTCCGAAGGTCATCGTGGCCGACGAGCCAGTGAGCGCCCTGGACGTGTCCGTACGGGCCCAGGTGCTCAACCTCATCGCCGACCTCGTCGACGAGCTGTCCCTCACGCTGGTCTTCGTGTCCCACGACCTGTCCGTCGTCCGTCACGTGTGCGACCGGGTCGCGGTCATGCACGCCGGGCAGATCGTGGAGACAGGGCCCACGGAGCAGGTGTACGAGGATCCGCAGCACCCCTACACACGCAGGCTCATCGCCGCCGTTCCGACCCTGGACAAGGCACTGTCCGGAGTGACGGCGGCCGACCTCAACCGGGAGTACCAACCGTGACCACCCATGTCGAACCCGCCGACGGCGACAGCCCCCTGGGGAGGGAGTTTGGCCAGTTCCCGACGGGGCTGCCCATCGGTGGCGAATGGGTGGATCCACCCGCCACCGAGGACGTCCGCTTTCCCTACGACGGGACGCTCGTCGCCCGGGCTCCCGTCGGGGACACCGACCTCGCCCGCCGCGCGGTGGACGCGGCCCTCGCGGTCCGCGGGCAGGTCGGGCGGCTCCCCTCGCACACCCGCAGGGCCGCGCTGCTCGCGACCCATGAGGCGATCGCCTCCCGGCGCGCGGACTTCGAGCGGCTGCTGGTACTGGAAACCGGCAAGCCGCTGGTCGACTGCCGCGTCGAGGTGGACCGCACCCTGCTGACCCTGCTGACGGCGGCCGAGGAAGTGGCCCGGCTGCACGGGGAGACGGTGCCGCTGGACCTGCTGCCGTCGGGTGAGGGGCTGCTCGGCTTCTGGACCCGTAAGCCCATCGGCGTGGTCGTGGGCATCTCGGGCTTCAACTACCCGCTGCTGCTCGCCGCGCACAAGATCGCACCCTCGCTGGCCGCGGGCTGCCCGGTCATCGCCAAGCCCGCCCCGCAGACCCCGCTGGCCACCCTGTGGCTGGTGCACCTCCTCCGCGAGGCCCTGCGCGCCGAGGGCGCGCCGCAGGCCGCGGTGCAGCTGGTGACCGGGGGCCCCGAGGTGGGCGTCACGCTGACCACCGACCGCCGGATCGGGGCGGTGTCCTTCACCGGCTCCGCCGCCGTGGGCCACCAGATCGCCCGGGACGCGGCACCCACCAAGGTGCTGCTCGAACTCGGTTCCAACGCCGCCCTGGTGGTGGCCGCCGACGCCGACCTCGACGCCGCCGCCGACGCGGTCGTGCGCGGCGGCTTCTACGCGTCGGGCCAGGCGTGCATCAGCGTGCAGCGGGTCATCGTGGTGGACTCCGTACGGGAGGAGTTCGTGGCCCGCCTCACGGAGCGCGTACCCCAGGTGGCCGTGGGCGATCCCCGCGATCCGCTGACCCGCGTCTCGGCGCTCATCGACAAGCGGTCGACCGAGCGGGTGCGCGCGTGGCTGGCGGAGGCGGTGGAAGCGGGGGCGTCCCTGGCGGCCGGAGGCCGGGTCGTCGACGGGGTGATCGAGCCCACCGTGCTGCTCGACGTGGACCGCCCCGTCGCCGTCTGGGACGAGGAGGTGTTCGGGCCCGTGGTCGCGGTGCGCTCCGTGCCCGACCTGGATACGGCCTTCGACATCGTCAACGACTCGCGCTACGGACTGCACGCGAGTGTCTACACCAGCGCCCTGGACACGGCGTTCACCGCTCTCGACCGCCTGGAGGTGGGCGGAGTGGTCGTCAACGAGGTTCCCGGCTTCCGTTCCGACGTCATGCCCTACGGCGGCGTGAAGGACTCCGGGGCCGGAAGGGAGGGCCCGAGGTTCGCCATCGAAGAGCTGACCGTGACCCGTATGGCAGTGATCCGCCCGACGACAACGAAGCCGTGAGGACCATGCAAGCAAAGGACCGCAGCGATGCGGTGGAAGCGTACTCCCGCCTGTTCAGGCTCGACGGCCGCAAGGCCGTCGTGGTGGGCGCGGGCAGCGGAATCGGCCGCGAGAGCGCCCTGGCGCTGGCCGCGCACGGCGCCACCGTGGTGTGCGCCGACCGTGATCTGACGGCGGCCGAGGAGACGGCGTCGATGGGGCCGGGCCTCGTCGCGTACGCCCTCGATGTGCTCGACGGGGAGGCGGTCGCACGTGCCGCCAAGGAGCTCGAGGCCGTCGACGTGCTCGTCTTCACCGCCGCGACGAACGTACGCAAGAGCCTGCTCGACTACACCTCGGAGGAGTTCGAGCGGGTCGTGGCGCTGAATCTGCGCGCGTCCTTCGACCTGGTGCGGGCGTTCGGCCGTGGCATGGCCGAACGTGGCGGCGGAAGCATCATCGGCTTCAGCTCGATCCGCGCGGTGGCCGTCGAGCCGGGGCAGGGAGTGTACGCCGCCACGAAGGCCGGGCTCGTCCAGATGCTGCGGACCGCGGCCGCCGAGCTGGGCCCGTCGGGCGTGCGGGTGAACACCATCGCCCCGGGCATCGTGGACACACCACTGACCTCGCAGATCAGGGCCGTACCGGAATGGTCGGAGGCATACGCGACCAAGAGCGCCCTGGGCCGCTGGTCCCGGCCGGACGAACTGGCCGGCGCCGTCGTCTACCTCGCGTCGGACGCTTCATCCTTCGTCACGGGGAGCCAGCTCTTCGTGGACGGAGGGTGGACGGCGATCGACGGACGCTACACACCGCCCAACTGACCGAACGCACCGCCGCCGGCATCGCGATCACAGCGATGCCGGCGGCGGTGGCGTGTGGGTAAGCCGACGGATGCGCAGCGTCAGGCTCGGGCGGGCGGGGCGTCGGCGCCGTCTTCCGCTCGCCCGGACCGAACGTCCGGCAGACCGTGGTCCAGCTCCAGTGCGTGCGCCGCGCCGATGACCACCCCGTCATGACCGTGGCCGCCCACGAGCATCATGCCGACCGGTAGACCGTCGACCAGACCGGCGGGGACGTTCAACGCGGGGTGCCCGGTGTGGTTGAACGCACACGTGTTCGCGATGAGTCCGGGGTCGAGGGCCAGTTCGGTCAGCTCGACCGCCGAGGCGTCGGCATCGGGCAGCGGCGGCGCTGTGGTGCGGACGGTGGGCAGGACGAGGACGTCGACGTCCTCGAGCAACTGGTCGTACTGCTGGCGCAGGCGTATCGCCAGGTTCTGCGCCTTGGCGTAGTAGTGGCCGCCGTAGACATCCCACAGGTAACCGCCGACGGTCGCCGCGTATTTGACGCTGGCGAACAGCAGATCGGAGTGGAGCACCCGGCCGCGGGCCGCCGCCAACGCCACCTCGGCGTCGTAGAAACCCTTGCCGGGCAGCCCGATTCCGTTGCCCTTCAGCATGAACTGCGCCCCACCCTGGAGCAGCACCGAGGAGTGGATGTCCATCGCGTAGGAGTGCAGCGGTGCCGAGACGTCGACGATCTCGGCACCGAGCGAGGCCAGCAGCGCCACGCGCGCCCGTACGGTCTCATCAACGGCGCTCTGCGCCTCATCAGCGGTGAATCCCTCCGCGAGCACGCCCACCCGCAGCCCCCGCAGCGAATCCCCCAGCATTTCGCCGTATGCCGGTACGGTGGTCTGCGCCCGCTGGCGCGGGTCGAGGCCGCCGTCGAAACCCGCGATCACTTCGAGCAGCGCCGCGAGGTCCCGGGCGGTCCTCGCCATCGGCCCGACGTGGTCGACGCTGGGATCAATCGGCAAGCAGCCGGTGTACGGCACCAGACCGTAGGTGGGCTTCAGTCCGTAGATTCCGCACTGCGCCGCCGGGATCCGGATCGAACCGCCCTGGTCGGCGCCGATCGCGATGTCACAGGCACCGCTGGCGACCAGTGCCGCGACGCCGCTGGAGGAGCCTCCGGCGGATCGGGAGGTATCCCATGGGTTGCGGACGAACCCATCGACGGAGGAGACGCTCGCACCCGACAGGCACAGGTCTTCTGTCGTCCCGATCCCGGTGATCCGGCCGCCGGCGTCAAGTACCCGGGTGACGATGGTCGCGTCGTAGGAGGGTGTGTGTCCCCGCAGCAGCTGGGACCCACCGCCCATCGGAACGCCGGCCACCGGGATCATGTCCTTCAGCGCCACGGTCCGGCCCGCCAACCGCCCGGTGGCGGCTCCTCGCACATCGCAGCGGACCGCCCACGCGTTCAGCGGATTGTCCTCCGCGTCCGGCCGCTGCGAACCCGCCCTGGAGTAGCGGACCGGCGGTTGGTGGCCACTCACCTCATCCAGCCTCTCGCACGCCCGGAGCGCGCCCTGTCCGAGGGTGAGCATCATCCGAAGCTCGTCGTCGTCCATCGTGAGCCCGGCGTTCTCCGCGGCCCGCCTGACCGCGTCGAGGGAAAGCGGCGGAAGTGTCATCTCTGCTCCTTTGGGTGCGTGGGACGGGAGGAGGCGAGCGGGAGCGAATCAGTCGATTCGCTCGAAGGGTGCCTCGCTCTCTTCGTCCGGCGCGACCGTGAAGACGACCTTCTCGAACTTTCCGGTGAACGCGAATTCGCCGTCATAGCTCGGCGAGGAGGGCGACAGGGTGTCCCGGCCGACGTCGAGGCCCTGCCATCCGAAGAAGTGCGGAAGGACCCGCGGAATGTCCGCGGTACCCACCGGCCTTCCTGACACGTACAGGTGTCCGACCCCCTGCATGTCACCGGTCTTGACGAATTCGAAGGTCAGCTCCGCCGGGCCGGTCGGGAGTTCTTCCTCCGAGGTCACCGTGTACCGGGTGCCGAGGAAGTTGTACTCGTAGACCAGCCGGTTGTCCTTGACGTACAGGACGTATCCGCTGCTGATGTTGCCCAGGGACACCAGGACACCCTCGTCCGACGCGGTGGCCCGGTCGACGAACGCGGTGATGCGGTGCGCGCGGTTCATCACCGGTGGCACCGCGGCACCGGGCAGATGGGCCATGCCGGGGTAGTAGGTGAAGGTGGTGCGCTTGCGCGGAGAGCCGGGACGCGGAATCTTCGCCCGGGGAGCGAATCCTTGGTCGTCCAGCGGCAGCACATCGTATTTTCCTGCTTCCACCCAGAAGCGGGAGATCATCTTCTGTAGTTGTTCGGGCCGCGCCTGCGCCAGATCCTTGCATTCCGAGAAGTCGGTGTCGTGGTGGTACAGCTCCCACTGGTCCGCGTCGAAAGAGGATCCGCGTTCGTGGTAGGCGACGGCCTTCCAGCCGTCGTGCCAGATCGCGCGGTGCCCGAACATCTCGAAGTGCTGGGCTTCCTTGCGCGTGGGCGCGGTCGGCGAGTCGAAGGTGTAGCCCATGCTGACACCGTGGATCGGCATTTGCGGGATGCCGTTGTAGACCTCGGGAGCTTCCAGGCCGAGCAGTTCGAAAAGGGTCGGCGCGATGTCGCTGACATGGTGGAACTGCTGCCTGACCTCGCCGGTGCGCGGCAGCCCCCGGGGCCACTGCACGATGAGCGGGCAGCGGACGCCGCCTTCGTGGGTGTTCTGCTTGTAGCGCTTGAACGGCGTGTTGCCCGCCTGCGCCCAGCCCCAGGGGTAGTTGGCATGGGCGCGCGTGGTGCCGATCTCGTCGATCCGCGCGAGCATCTCCTCGAAGTCCTCGGGCAAACCGTTCTGATAGGCGGTGGGGTTGATCGAACCCTGCTGCCCGCCTTCCTGGCTGGCCCCGTTGTCCGAGAGCAGGATGGTGATGGTGTTCTCCATCCGCCCTATCTGCTCCAGGAACTCCATGAACCGGCCGATGTGATGGTCGGTGTGGTCGACCATGGCCGCGTAGGCCTCCTGGAGGCGTGCGGCCAGCTTCTTCTCGTCGTCCGGCAGCTCGTCCCAGGGAAGGACCCCGGGGTTGTGCGGCGCCAGTTCGGTGCCCTCCGGCAGGATGCCCCGTTCGATCTGGCGGGCGTGCCGGGTGGCGCGCTCGGCGTCCCAGCCGTGGTCGAACCGACCCCGGTACTTCTCCAGGTATTCCTGGGGGGCCTGGTGCGGGGCGTGCGCCGCACCGAAAGCCATGTACATGAAAAAAGGCTTCTCCGGAGTGACCGACGTCTGGTCGCGCACGAATTCGATCGCCCGGTCGGCGATGTCCTCACTGAGGTGATAGCCGTCTTCCGGGGTCTTCGGCGGGTCCACGGCGTGGTTGTCGTAGAACAGCTCCGGATAGAAGCTGTCCGTCTCGGCTTCCAGGAATCCGTAGTAGCGCTCGAACCCGCGGGACAGCGGCCACTGGGTGTACGGCCCGGACGCGGTGGTCTGCTCCATCGGCGCCAGATGCCACTTGCCCACGGCCATGGTGTTGAAGCCGTTGTCACGCAGCACCTCGGGCAGTATCGCCGCGGCCTTGGTGATCTGTCCGCGCCCGCTGGGGAAGCCGGTGTCGAAGTTGGACAGCATCCGCATACCGACGGAGTGGTGGTTCCGGCCGGTCAGCAGGGAGGCACGGGTCGGCGAACACAGCGTGGTGGTGTGGAAGTTCGCGTAGCGCAAGCCGCCGGTGGCGAGGGCGTCCATGGCCGGGGTGTCGATGTCCGAGCCGAAGCAGCCGAGGTCGGAGAAGCCGACGTCGTCGAGCACGATGACCACAACATTGGGCGTGCCCTCGGGAGGCGTTTGTTGCTCGGGCCACCACGGAGTCGACTCCTCGTACGTGGTACCGATCTTGCCTGGGAAGGTCCCGCTCGCGGACGGCGGGGGCGGAGAGGCGTTGGTCATCCAGAACGCTCCTTTGCGCGGCCGGCAGGCCCCTGGAGACTCCGGGACGGCGCCCAGGTTAACTGGCCTTACCAGTAATATGCGCGTCAGTCTCACCCGCTCCCGTTGCCTGTGTCAACCACCGTGCCCCCCTGCCGGGGGCCGGAGGAGCGTGTGTTTGTCAGCCGGTTCCGGACAGGTCCGCGGCGCAGCGGAATCCCATGTGTCCGGTGCTGCTGTCGGGTGTGTTGGAGGTGCGGGCGGCGACGCGGTAGCGGTTGCAGTACGACGCGTGGCACAGATAGGAGCCGCCGCGGATCACCTTCGCCTCCCCGGCGGGAGGCCCGGCCGGGTCCTCGCGGGTCTCCGGGCAGTCGGCCGCGTGCCAGGTGGTGCTCCACCAGTCGGAACACCACTCCCACACGTTGCCCGAGGTGTTGTACAGGCCGAAGTTGTTGGCCCGGTAGGACTTGACCGGCGCGGTCCCCAGATATCCGTCCTCACCCGTGTTGACCTGCGGGAACTTCCCCTGCCAGATGTTGCAGCGATGCTGTCCCCGGGGCAGCAGCTCGTCCCCCCAGGGGTAGCGGGACCGCTCCAGCCCGCCACGCGCCGCCCTCTCCCACTCCGCCTCCGTGGGCAGACGCTTACCCGCCCAGGCCGCGTACGCGGACGCGTCGCGCCAGGAGACGTGGACCACGGGGTGGTTCGCCAGCTCGGTCCATGACGACCCCGGCCCGTAGGGAGCCCGCCAGCACGCCCCGTCCACCGCGAGCCACCAGGGCGCCTGCGCCACCGTGGCGTCGCGCACCATGCGCCGGGCGTCGGGGTGGACGGCCGCGTAGAACACGAAGGACCAGCCGTGGCGCTCGGCGTCGGTCTGGTAGCCGCTGCCGCGCACGAACGCCGCGAACTGCCGGTTGGTGACGGTGGTCGCGTCGATGAGGAACGGCGACAGCCGCACCTCCCGGACCGGGCCCTCCCCGTCCTCGGGAAACGCGTCGGCGTCCTCGCCGCCCATCAGATACGTGCCTCCGGGGATGCGCAGCATGGCGCGCAGGGCTTGCGCCCGGTCCCGCTCCGGGGCCCGGAGCCCCGGAGCGATGGGCGGCTCGGGGTTCTCGTGGTCGCCCCCTGACGTGGGAGCGCAACATGCGCCTGACATCGTTCCTCCAACTGCGGCCGCGGTTCCGTGGGCTCGAGCGTACGACCCCGGTCACCGCACCCAGGCGGGTGTCCAGGCCCCGGCGCCGGAGTGGCCGAACCGTCCGGAGCCAAAGTGATCGCGGAGGGCGGCCAGGGCCGTCGATGGTGAGCTTCGCTCCCCGCGCGGTGCGGGTGAACAGCCGCATCCCGAGGATCGGCGCTGGCCGCCGCGGGGCGGGCCGTGGGCCCGGTGACGACTGTCGTGGCCGATCGAGGTCGGCCAGCTGGACTTGCTCCGCGACGGAGACACCGCCTACGTCACCAAACTCAGCCGCCCGACCCGAGGCCACCGGATACAGTGCGCGAGACGGCAGCCCGGCCAGGGAGGGGAAGCGTGACCGACACCAGCAGCACCCGGTCCGCCGGGGGCGAAGCACAAGCGCCGCGGCAGAGCCGACTGCACCGCCTGATGCGCTACATCCCCCTGATCGCCCCCGTCCTGCTGTGGGCCGTGCCCTGCTGGGTGCTCCTGCACACCAGCCAGCACTGGCCGCTGCCCGTCACGCTGGTCGGCACCGCCCTGTTCGCCCTCGGTCTCATCGGTATGCCGCTCGCGATGGTGCGCGGCCACGGCCGGCGCCAGCAGGATCGGGCGGCGATCATCGGCGACACCCTGCTGGGCACGAGCTGGACTCTGTTCACCTGGTCCGTTCTGCTCGGCGTCCCCTTGCGGCTCGCCCTGACCGTGGCCGATGTCGGCGAGAGCCAGGACCGGGCCCGTATCGCCACGTGGGCCGTCCTCGGCATAACCGCCGTACTGCTCGGCTGGGGGTACGCCGAGGCCCGCCGCGTGCCACGCGTGCGCCAACTCGACGTGCGACTCCCCCGGCTGGGACCCGGGTTGGACGGCATCCGCGTCGCCCTCATCACCGACACCCACTACGGCCCGCTCGATCGCACGCGCTGGTCGGCGCGGGTATGCGAGACGGTGAACACTCTGGAAGCCGACCTGGTCTGCCACACCGGCGACATCGCGGACGGCACGGCCGAACGCCGCCGCGCCCAGGCCGCCCCGCTCGGTACCGTGCGGGCCACCCGGGCCCGTGTGTACGTCACCGGCAACCACGAGTACTACAGCGAGGCCCAGGGCTGGGTCGACCTGATGGACGAGTTGGGCTGGGAGCCGCTGCGCAACCGCCATCTGCTGCTCGAACGCGGAGGCGACACCCTCGTGGTCGCCGGCGTGGATGACGTCACCGCCGAGTCCTCCGGCCTGGCAGGCCACCGCGCCCACCTCGCCGGAGCCTTGAACGGCGCCGACCCCGACCTACCCGTTCTGCTCTTGGCACACCAGCCCAAGTTCATCGACCGGGCAGCAGCGGTCGGCATCGACCTCCAGCTCTCCGGCCACACCCACGGCGGCCAGATCTGGCCCTTCCACCACCTCGTCCGCATCGACCAGCCCGCCCTCGCCGGCCTCAGCCACCATGGCCCCCGCACCCTCCTCTACACCAGCCGCGGCACCGGCTTCTGGGGCCCGCCGTTCCGTGTCTTCGCCCCCAGCGAGATCACCCTGCTCGTGCTCCGCTCCCCGCACCTGCCCACCTCGATATAGCACGCGGCACTGCCCACAGCACGCCTCAGCGTCGCCTTGTGGATATCCCACAAATCCGGCGCATGCCCGGGCAGGAGAAGAGGTGACACACTCCGGCCGCTTTCTCCGGACACACATCCCGGCGTCGAGCACATCGTGTAACTATGACCGGGCGACGCCGGGACGACCGGGAGGGAAGATCCCCAGCCCTCTCGTCGCTGCCGCCTCGCGCAAGTTCTCGATGCGTGCGACAGGAGTGGAACACCGTATGCCCAGCCCTTCCGCCACCCAGCCCACCGCCCAGATCGGCGTCACCGGGCTCGCCGTCATGGGCAGCAACCTCGCCCGCAACTTCGCCCGCCACGGGCACACCGTCGCCGTGCACAACCGCTCGTCCGCCAAGACCAAGGCGCTGATCGAGGAGCACGGCCACGAGGGGAGCTTCGTCGCGGCCGAGACCGCCGCCGAGTTCGTCGCCGCCCTGCAGCGGCCGCGGCGGCTCGTCATCATGGTCAAGGCCGGGGCGCCCACCGACGCCGTCATCGAGGAGTTCGCACCGCTCCTCGAAGAGGGCGACGTGATCATCGACGGGGGCAACGCACACTTCGAGGACACCCGGCGGCGGGAGGCGGCGCTGCGCGAGCGCGGGCTGCACTTCGTCGGCAGCGGCATCTCCGGTGGCGAGGAGGGCGCGCTCAACGGGCCCAGCATCATGCCCGGCGGATCGGTGGAATCCTACAAGTCCCTCGGGCCGCTGCTGGAGAGCATCTCCGCCAAGGTGGACGGCACCCCGTGCTGCACCCACATCGGCCCGGACGGTGCCGGCCACTTCGTCAAGATGGTGCACAACGGCATCGAGTACGCGGACATGCAGCTCATCGCCGAGTCGTACGACCTGCTGCGGCGCGCGCTGGGGCTCACGCCGGGCGAGATCGCGGAGGTGTTCCGCACCTGGAACGGCGGCCGCCTGGAGTCGTACCTGATCGAGATCACCGCCGAGGTGCTGGCGCACACCGACGCCGCGACCGGCAAGCCGTTCGTGGACGTGGTGCTGGACCAGGCCGAGCAGAAGGGCACCGGCCGCTGGACCGTGCAGACCGCGCTGGACCTGGGCGTTCCGGTGAGCGGCATCGCCGAGGCGGTGTTCGCCCGCTCGCTGTCGGGCCACGCCGATGTGCGGGACGCCGGGCAGGGGCTGCCCGGGCCCGTCGCCGAGCAGCTCACGGGCGAGGCGGCGGAGCGGTTCGCCGACGAGGTCGAGCAGGCGCTGTACGCGTCGAAGATCGTGGCGTACGCGCAGGGCATCCACCAGATCGAGGCGGGCAGCCAGGAGTACGGCTGGGACATCGACCCCGGCGCGGTGGCCCGGATCTGGCGTGGCGGCTGCATCATCCGGGCCCGCTTCCTGAACCGGATCACCGAGGCCTACGGCAAGGAGCGGAAGCCGGTCACGCTGCTGACCGACGACTACTTCGCGCAGGCGCTCGGCGAGGCGCAGAACGCCTGGCGGCGGGTGGTGGCCATTTCCGTCGAGCTGGGCGTGCCCGCGCCCGGTTTCTCGGCGGCGCTGGCGTACTACGACGCGCTGCGCTCGGAGCGGCTGCCCGCGGCGCTGGTCCAGGGGCAGCGGGACTTCTTCGGCGCGCACACCTACCGGCGCACCGACCGCGACGGCTCGTTCCACACCTTCTGGGGTCAGGACCGCAGCGAGCGCGAAGCCTGAGCCCTGCTGCCCGTGCGCGCGCCCGCATACGGGTGCGCGCACGGGCGGCCGTCAGGCCGTGTAGCGCCGGAAGTCGGGCACCGCGACAGCCAGGCCGAGCATCAGCACGGCGACCAGCACCCCGCCCGCGGCGACCGCCGTGCGGGGCCCGAGCAGCGAGCCCGCCGTGCCGTGCAGCAGATCGGCGACCCGCGGGCCGCCCGCCACCACCACCGTGAACACGCCCTGCATCCGGCCGCGCATCTCGTCGGTGGCCGCGGACTGGAGGATCGCGCCACGGAACACCATGGACACCATGTCGGCCACACCGGCGGCGGCGAGGAACGCGGCGGCCCACCACAGGCTGGCGCTGAGGCCGACGCCGCTGATGGCCACACCCCAGGCCACCACCGCGCCGCTGACCATCAGGCCGTGGCGGCGGGCCCGGGAGAAGGTGCCCGAGAGCAGTCCGCCCGCCACCGCGCCGAGCGGGATCGCGGCGAAGAGCAGACCGAGCGCGAAGCCCTCGCCCCAGGGCGCGTAGGTGTGAGAGGCGAGCTGCGGGAAGAGCGCCCGTGGCATGCCGAAGACCATGGCGATGATGTCCGCGAGGAACGACAGCAGCAGCACGCGGTGGGCGGTGATGTAGCGGAAGCCGTCGGTCACGTCCCGCCATCCGGCCCGTTTCCTGCCACCCGCGCCGTCCGACGACGGCAGGGGCGGCAGCGCGGGAAGCCGCCAGACGGCCCACAGGGTGACGCAGAGCGCGATGGCGTCGGCCAGATAGAGGGCGGGCAGGCCGACGACGGGTATCAGCGCGCCCGCCAGCAGCGGGCCGACGATCATGCCGGTCTGGGCGACGGTGGACTGCAGGGCGCCCGCGGCGGGCAGCTCATGGGCGGGGACGAGCCGGGCGACGGAGGCGTTGCGGGCCGGGGAGTTCATGCCGAAGAACCCCTGCTGGGCGGCGAGCAGCACGATCAGCAGCGGCACCGAGTCGAGACCGGCGAAGGCCTGCGCCCAGAACAGCACCGAGGTGACGGCGATGCCCGCGTTGGTGACCAGCATCAGGGTGCGCCGGTCCATCCGGTCGGCCACCACACCGCCCCACAGCGCGAACACCACGAGCGGCAGGAGTCCCGCGAAGCTCGCGTAGCCGACTCAGGCCGAGGAGCCGGTGATGTCGTAGATCTGCTTGGGCACGGCGACGGCGGTCAGCTGGCTGCCCACGGCGGTGACCGTGGTGGACGTCCACAGCCGGCGGAAGGGGCGGTGGCGCAGTGGCCGGGTGTCCATGACCCAGCGGCGCCAGCCGGTCTTCGGCGGTGCGGCCGTGCCGCCAGCCGGAGCGGCGGTCCGGTCGTCCTGACGTGGTTCACCGGCGTCGTCGTCGGTGTTGCGCGCGGTCTCCACGGCTGTTGTGGTCCCCTCCTGTGCCCGCTTCGGTCGGGGACCATGATGGCGGTCCGCGGCCGGGACCGGGGTCCCGTCTCAGCCCTCGGCCGCCGGGCGCACCGCGTCGGGCCGGTGGATACGGCCGGTGAGCGAGGTCAGTCGGGCGCCGCTACCGTCCCAGCGGTCGGCGATGATCTCGGCGGCGATGCTGACCGCGGTCTCCTCGGGGGTGCGGGCGCCGAGGTCCAGGCCGATCGGGGAGGCGAGCCGGGCCAGCCGGTTCTCGTCGATACCGGTGTCGCGCAGTCTGCGCAGCCGGTCCTCGTGGGTGCGGCGGGAGCCCATGGCGCCGACGTACGCGAGCGGCAGCCCCAGCGCCTCCTCCAGCAGCGGCACGTCGAACTTGGGGTCGTGGGTGAGGACGCAGACCACGGTCCGCTCGTCCACCCGGCCCGCCTCGGCCTCGGTGCGCAGATAGCGGTGCGGCCAGTCGGCCACCACCTCGTGGGCCTCGGGGAAGCGGCGCTTGGTGGCGAAGACGGGCCGCGCGTCGCAGACGGTGACGTGGTAGCCGAGGTACGTGCCGATACGGGCCATGGCCGCCGCGAAGTCCACGGCGCCGAAGACCAGCATCCGGGGCGGTGCGGCGTGCACCGACACGAACAGGGTCAGTTCCTCGTCGGTGCGGGTGCCGTCGTAGCCGTAGCGCAGGGTGCCGGTGCGCCCACCGGCCAGCAGGCCGCGCGCGTCCTCGGCGACCGCCGCGTCCAGCCGCTCCGAGCCGAGGGAGCCGGTGGCGGTGTCCGGCCGGACCACCAGCCGTCGGCCGAGGCGTCCTGCCGGGTCGGGGCCGTCGACCGCCACGCAGATGACCTCGGCCACCGGTTCGCCCGCGCGCACCGCCGCGGCCACGTCGTCGTATTCGGGGAAGGCGGTGCGGTCGATGCGCTCGACGAACACATCGATGACTCCCCCGCAGGTCAGGCCGACCGCGAACGCCTCGTCATCGCTGACCCCGTAGCGCTCCAGGACCGGGGTGCCGCTTTCGGTGACCTCCTGGGCCAGTTCGTAGACCGCGCCCTCGACACAGCCTCCGGAGACGCTGCCGACGGCCGAGCCGTCCGGCCCGACCAGCATGCTCGTGCCCGGTGGCAGCGGTGAGGAGTGCCAGGTGGCGACGACCGTGGCCCGGGCGAAGGGCTGCCCGTCGCGCCACCATCGGTGCATCTCCGCTTCGACGTCTCGCATGGAACTCCATTCCCCTCGCCACGAATGTAAGAGGTTGATACATTCAATGTATGAGCCTCTCACATCGCTCTCCGAGTAGCGACATCCGCTTGCGGATCAATGGCACGACCCACCCCCTGACCATCGACAACCGGACGACGCTGCTCGATGTGCTGCGCGAGCGGGTTGGCCTCACGGGCACCAAGAAGGGCTGTGACCACGGGCAATGCGGCGCCTGCACGGTGCTGATGGACGGCGAGCGGGTGAACAGCTGCCTGATGTTCGCGGTGGCGGCCGAGGGGCGGGAGATCGTCTCGATCGAGGGCGTGGCGGAGCTGGCGGATACCGAGGGGCTGCACCCGGTGCAGCAGGCGTTCCTCGACCATGACGGCCTTCAGTGCGGCTACTGCACCCCGGGCCAGATCTGTTCGGCGATCGGTGCGCTCGGCGAGGCGCGGCGCGGCTGGCCGAGCCATGTCACCGAGGACACCGCGGCCGGTGTGCCGGGCGCGGCGGAGCTGGACGAGTCGGAGGTGCGCGAGCGCATGAGCGGCAATCTGTGCCGCTGCGGCGCCTACGGCGGGATCGTGGACGCCGTCATGGAGGCGGCCGGTGCCGAGGGCGCCGAGGACACCCGGTCCGCGAGCACCGCCGGAGGTGTGCGGTGAAGGAGTTCGCCTACGCCCGCGCGGGCGACGCGGCCGAGGCCTCCGCGCTGATGGCCGAGCGGCCCGACGCCACGTATCTGGGCGGCGGGACCAACCTGGTGGACCTGATGAAGCTCGGGGTGACGGACCCGGGGCTGCTCATCGACGTGTCCCGGCTGCCGTACGACCGGATCGAGCACCGCGACGACGGTTCGGTGCTGATCGGCGCCACCGTGCGCAACGGCGCTCTGGCGGGCGACCCGGGTATCCGGGAGCGCTTCCCGCTGCTGGCGCAGGCGCTGCTGGCGGGCGCGTCCGGGCAGCTGCGCACGGTGGCCACGGTGGGCGGCAACCTGCTGCAGCGCACCCGCTGTGTGTACTTCCAGGATGTGTCCAAGCCCTGCAACAAGCGTGAGCCGGGGTCGGGTTGTCCGGCCATCGGGGGCGCGCACCGCGATCTGGCCGTGCTGGGCACCTCCGACCACTGCGTGGCGTCCCACCCCTCCGACATGGCGGTGGCGCTCGTCGCGCTGGACGCGGTGGCGCATCTGCGGTCGGTGGACGGCGCGACGCGCACCGTCCCGGTGGCCGAGCTGTACCGGCTGCCCGGCGACACTCCGCACCAGGAGACCGTGCTCGGCCACGGTGACCTCATCACCGCCGTCGAGCTGCCCGCGCCGCCGGCCGGCGCGGGCATGCGGTACCGCAAGGTGCGCGACCGCTGGTCGTACGCGTTCGCGCTGGTGAGCGTGGCGGCCTCGGTGTCGGTCGCGGACGACGGCACGCTCGCGGACGTACGGATCGCACTCGGCGGAGTGGCGCCGCGCCCGTGGCGCGCCGGGGCCGCCGAGGAGCGGCTGCGCGGCCATCGGCCGGACGAGGAGACGCTGCGGGACGCGGCGCGCGCCGAACTGGCGCCCGCGCGCCCGCTGCCGGACAACGCGTTCAAGGTGGACCTGGCCACCGATCTCATCGTCGCGGTCATCCGCGATCTCGTCGTGAGGAAGGACCGCGCATGACCACCGCCACCACCACCCGGCCGACCGTCGGCACGCCGATGACCCGCGTCGACGGCCTCGACAAGGTGACCGGCGCGGCGACCTACGCGTATGAGTTCCCGACGCCGGACGTCGGCTATGTCTGGCCGGTGCAGGCCACCATCGCCCGCGGTCGGGTGACGGAGGTCGACGGCGCCCCGGCGCTGGCCCGGCCCGGTGTGCTGGCGGTGCTGGACTCCGGCAACGCGCCGCGGCTGAACACGGAGGCACCGGCGAGCCCCGATCTGTTCGTACTCCAGTCCCCCGAGGTGGCGTACCACGGCCAGATCGTGGCCGCGGTGGTGGCCACGTCGCTGGAGGCGGCGCGCGAGGGCGCGGCGGCGGTGCGGGTGAGCTACGAGCGGGAGCCGCACGATGTGGTGCTGCGCTTCGACGACGAGCGGGCCAAGGTCGCCGAGACGGTGACCGACGGCAGCCCCGGGTTCGTCGAACACGGCGACACCGAGGGCGCGCTGGCGGCCGCTCCGGTGCGGACCGAGGCCATGTACACCACCCCCGTCGAGCACACCAGCCCGATGGAGCCGCACGCCACCATCGCCGCCTGGGACGAGGACCGGCTGACGCTGTACAACTCCGACCAGGGCCCGTTCATGTCCTCCCAGCTGCTGGCGGCGGTGTTCGGGCTCGAAGAGGGCGCGGTGGAAGTCATCGCGGAGTACATCGGCGGCGGTTTCGGCTCCAAGGGCATTCCGCGCTCCCCCACCGTGCTGGCGGCGCTCGCCGCGAAGCACCTCGGGCGGCCGGTGAAAATCGCGCTGACCCGGCAGCAGATGTTCCAGCTGATCCCGTACCGGGCCCCCACCATCCAGCGGATCCGGCTCGGCGCCGAGCGCGACGGCAAGCTGACCGCGATCGACCACGAGGTGGTGCAGCAGCGCTCCGCGATGGTGGAGTTCGCGGACCAGACGGGGGCGTCGACGCGGGTGATGTACGCGGCGCCCAACATCCGTACGACGGTGAAGACGGCGCCGCTCGATGTGCTGACCCCGGCGTGGTTCCGCGCGCCCGGCCACACACCGGGCATGTTCGCGCTGGAGTCGGCCATGGACGAGCTGGCAACCGAGCTGGAGATCGACCCCGTCGAGCTGCGGATCCGCAATGACACCGGCGTCGACCCCGACAGCGGCAAGGCCTTCAGCAGCCGCGGGCTGGTGGCGTGTCTGCGGGAGGGCGCCGCGCGCTTCGACTGGGCGCTGCGCGACCCGAAGCCCGGCATCCGGCGCGAGGGGCGCTGGCTGGTGGGCACCGGAGTCGCCTCCGCGCACCACCCGGACTATGTGTTCCCCTCGTCGGCGACGGCGCGTGCCGAGGCCGACGGGACGTTCACGGTGCGCGTTGGCGCCGTCGACATCGGGACCGGCGGGCGCACCGCGCTGACCCAGCTGGCGGCGGACGCCCTCGGTGTGCCGATCGAGCGGCTGCGGCTGGAGATCGGGCGCGCCTCGCTCGGCCCGGCGCCGTTCGCGGGCGGCTCGCTGGGGACGGCCTCCTGGGGCTGGGCGGTGGACAAGGCGTGCCGTGCGCTGCTGGCGGAGCTGGACACGTACGGGGGCGCCGTGCCGGACGGGGGCCTGGAGGTGCGGGCGGACACCACCGAGGACGTGGAGCTGCGGGCGTCGTTCTCCCGCCACTCCTTCGGCGCCCACTTCGCACAGGTCCGGGTGGACACCGACACCGGCGAGATCCGGGTCGACCGGATGCTGGGCGTGTTCGCCGCCGGGCGGATCGTCAATCCGAAGACGGCCCGTTCGCAGTTCCTGGGCGCCATGACGATGGGTCTGTCGATGGCGCTGCTGGAGATCGGCGAGGTCGATCCGGTCTTCGGCGACTTCGCCAACCACGACTTCGCGGGCTACCACGTGGCGGCCAACGCGGACGTCCCGAAGCTGGAGGCGGTCTGGCTGGACGAGCGGGACGACAACCCCAACCCGGTGCGCGGCAAGGGCATCGGGGAGCTGGGCATCGTGGGCGCGGCGGCGGCGATCACCAACGCGTTCCACCATGCGACCGGGCAGCGGGTGCGCGATCTGCCGATCCGCGTCGAGCGCTCGCGCGAGGCCCTGCGTGCTGCGGACGCCGAGGCCCAGAAGCGCGGGCCGGGCGCGGCGGAGCAGGGGAAAACGGTCGGGTAAGGTCGCCCGGATGGCACCCACCTGCAAGGGGCGCGCCACGTACCACCACGGCGATCTCGCCGCCGCGCTGGTGCGGGCGACGCTGGAGATCGTCGACGAGGTAGGGGTGCGCGGTTTCTCCGTCGCGGAGGCCGCGCGCCGCACCCGCGTCAGCCCCGCCGCGCCCTACCGCCATTTCGCCGACCGGGACGCGCTGCTGGCGGCCGCCGCGCTGGACGTCTCGCGGCGACTGCGGGCCATCTATCTGGAGGCGGTGGCCACGGTCGAGTCGCCGCAGGAGCGGCTGGCCACCATGGCGGGCAGCGTCGTGCGCGCGGCCGCCCGTATCCGGGGCGGATGCGAACTGCTCTACGCCCCCGGTGTACGCACCGCCCATCCCGAGGTGCTGACCGCCAAGCGGGAGTTCGTGGACCTGCTGCTGCCGAGCGCCTTCGAGGTGGTGCCGGAGGAGCGGACGGCGGCGGTGGCGCTGCTGGAGGCGCTGCAGGCGCTGGCCCGCGGGTACGCCACCCTGCTGCTCGACGGCGTGTTCGGGGATCCCGACGAGGTGGTGGAGGAGGTCGCCACGCGGGCGACGCGGTCGGCGCGGGCCATGGTGGCGGGGTATGCCGCCGCGCCCGCGGAGGACTGATTTCCCGGGAAATTCAAGGCTTTCCACTTTATCGCCACTCATATCGCCAACGTGTCGGTGGTGAAACGGAGTTGGACCCAAGGAATTTCCAAAATCTCTTCCGCGCGTTTCATCTACGCGCGTACCTTCAGTGCGGACTGCTCTCCCCACGGAGCACCAATTCCGGAGGAACAGATGTCCTTAAAGGCCGGAAAGGGCGCACACCGGGCCCCCTCGCGCTGGCGCTCGCCGTATGCCATCGGCGGTTTGGGGGCCGCGGTCGGCGCCGCCGTCCTCGCCACTCTCGTACCGGCGATGGCGTCGACGACCGATTCCGACACCGACTCCGCCGCCGGCCCCGCCCCGTCCTCGTCCGTCCCGCACCCCGAGCGCGACTGGATGGGCTCGACCCTCTCCACGCACGAGGCGGCCCCGAAGGCGGCCCCGGCGGCCACCCCGCGCGCCGGGACGGTGGAGGGCGTCGACGTCAGCAACCACCAGGGCTCGGTCAACTGGACATCCCTTTGGAACAAGAACGTCCGGTTCGCCTACGTCAAGGCCACCGAGAGCACGACGTACAAGAACCCGTCCTTCTCCTCCCAATACAACGGCGCCTTCCAGAAAGGCATGATCCGCGGCGCGTATCACTTCGCCCTGCCGAACAAGTCCGGTGGCGCCGCGCAGGCGGACTTCTTCGTACGCAACGGGGGTGCCTGGTCGGACGACGGCAAGACGCTGCCGCCCGTGCTGGACATGGAGTACAACCCGTACGGCACGCCCTGCTTCGGCAAGACGAAGGCGCAGATGGTCAGCTGGATCAAGGACTTCAGCGACCGGGTGAAATCGCGGACCGGCCGCGATCCGGTGATCTACACGACCACCAGCTGGTGGCGGTCCTGCACGGGGAACAGCGGCGCCTTCGCCTCGAAGAACCCGCTGTGGGTGGCGCGCTACGCGGCCACGCCGGGGGCACTGCCGTCCGGCTGGAAGACCCACACCTTCTGGCAGTACACGTCGACCGGACCGGTGGTGGGTGACCACAACCGGTTCAACGGCAGCCTGGCCGCGCTGAAGGCGCTGGCCAAGGGATAGACCCCACAGTCCACCCCGCCCCGGTCCGGGGCGGGGTGGCGAGCGGTCAGCCGCCGAGTGCGCCGGTCAGGCCGCCGACCACACCGTCCAGAGTGTCGCCGAGGCCGTCCACGACACCGCCGACCACGCCCCCGTTGCCGCTGCCGTTCCCCGGCTGCGGCGACTGACTGGGCTGCCCGCTCGGGGTGCCGGGAGCGGTCGGGTCGTCGCTGGGCGTCCCGGCGGGCGACGAGGGGTCGGTGGGGGTCTGGTCGGCACGCTGGGCCGGCGAGGTGACCACATCGGTGTGCGCGGGCGCGGAGGGTGTGGACGGGTCCGCGCTCGGCGTCTGCGAAGGGGTGGCCGCCGCGGCGGGCTCCGTACCGCCACCGCCCGAACCGCCGCCGTCCGCACCGCTCGTGCTGTCGGTGTGGTCCGTCCGGTCCGCGATCGGCCGGGGCTTCGCAGACTGGGAGGGCGAAATATGGCTGCCCGTGGGCTTGTCATCGGCCGTGGGCTCGATGTCCGGTGCCTGCTCCTGCGCCGCGTGGACATCGGAGCGGGCCTCGGTGGACTTGTCGCCCCCGACCGACGAGTGAAGGCCGAAGGCTATGGTCCCGGCCACGCCGAGGGCTGCGGCCGCCTTGAGGGATGTGGCTCGGGCCTGCTGGGCAGGAGTGGGGCGGCTGTGTCGGCCCATATCGCTGATGTCTCCCCGTTATCACGTCAAGAACAAGCCAGATCATAGTCATGGGGCCCCGGTGTGCGAAGAGCCGCACACCGGGGACAACTCATGACACACCGGCACTTACGGTGGCACCTCGCTAGCGCGCCACTTCGGGATAGAAGTCCCGCGGCCGCCCCTTGGCGTCCTTCAGCCGCCCGAGCAGGCTGGCCGGGTACTCGATGACCCAGTAGCTCAGCAGCGCCGCGGGCACCGCCACCACCAGCACGGTCAGTACGGCGAGCGGGAAGCCCTCCTGGCCCGCGGAGGGCAGCACTCCGGCCTCGTAGAGGCCGAGCATGATGGGCTCGTGCCACACGAAGAGGCTGTAGCTGGCGAGCCCGATCGCGGTGAGCCACCGGGCCGACAGCCACGCCTCCAGCCGCCCCTGCTTCCGCACATGGAGCGTGGTGAACAGCAGCACGGTCCACATCAGACCCGAGAGCGGGTGGTAGAAGGTGGTGGCGAAGTCCTCCGGGTCCGCGCTGACCAGCGACAGCACGTACAGCGCCACCAGCGGCGCCACCCGCAGCGGGATCGCCACCTTCGGGCCGAGCCGTCCGCGCTCGCCGAGGGCGACGGTCAGCACCGCGAGAGCCATGCCCGCCGCGAACCCGCCGAAGCGGGCCTGCGGCCCGAAGTACACCGGCCATTCGGTGTGCGGCACCTCGAACCCGTAGTGCGCGACGGCGATCCAGACCATCGGCCCGATGTACAGCAGCGCGCATCCGGCGGCGCACACCGCCACCCGCGCACCCCGGCTGCTCAGCCGTCGGCAGATCCGGGCGGCAAGCGGGCCGAGCCCGACCAGCGCCAGATAGAACATGATCTCCAGCGACAGCGACCAGGTCGGGCCGATAGTGTAGAAGATCTGTTCCTTGTCGAAGACCTGGGTGAAGGTGAGATGCCGGAGCAGGTCGCCCCAGTCCCCGGGCAGGGACGGATTGCGGGTCGCCCAGATGAACGTGATGGCGAGGAAGTACAGCGGCACGATGCGGATGGCGCGCCGGAAGAGGAACACCCGGGCGGGCTTGGTCGAGCCGCCGTCGATCGCGGCCCGCGCGTACGACAGGGTCAGCAGATACGCGGACAGGACGAAGAAGAAGTCGATGACCTCGAGCGAGACGAGCGCGTTCGCGTAGGGGTTGGCCACCGGCGGATGGGAGCCGTCCGCGTCATACGTGAAGTACTGCTGCCACACGTGATAGACGACCGTGGCCATCGCGGCCAGCCCCCGGTAGCCCTGGATCTCGGCGTTGCGGCGGCGGGCGGTCGTAGCCTTCGCGGACTTCACGGCGGTGGCCGCGGCGGGGTGGCCGTGGTGGTTGTTGACGGTGGACAGGGTGCTCATGCGCCGGGCACCGCCTTGTCGCCGCCGGAGCGCGGGGTGACCCGCCACTGGTGGTCCCGCAGCACCTCCTTGAGAAGCGCCTGACGGGCCACGATGTTCTTGAAGTGGCTGTAGAAGAACGTCGACACGAGGAGATACCGCCAGAACCACGCCTTGCGGCGGCGCAGTTCGGGTATCGCCAGCCGCCAGGCGAACAGCGCCTGCACCACTCCGGCGGAGAGGGTGAACAGGGTGGCCAGCAGGCAGATCGGCACCGCCCAGTCGAGTTCGCCGGGGCCGCCCGAGCGCCACGCCGCGTACAGCAGGACGGGCAGGATCTGCAGGGTCAGCCACGGCTGCACCTCACGCCAGCCGAGGAGCACGAACAGCCCGGCCTTCTGGCGGAAGGTGAAGTCCGGTGAACGCATCGCACGCCACAGGTACGTGAGCGAGACCTGCAGCCAGCCCTGCGCCCAGCGCGACCGCTGGTTCCACAGCGCCTTGACGGTGGTGGGGGCCAGCTCGCGGGAGACGAGGGTGCGGTCGGTGGCGATTTTGGCGCCCTCGTGGAGCGCGCGCATCGTGGCGTCGATGTCCTCCGTGAGCATCGAGCCGTGCATCCGGGTGCGGGCGAGCAGATCGGTGCGCCAGAAGCCGTTGGAGCCGCCGAAGACACCGAAGGTGTAGAGCCGGGTGCGGCCGGGGTGGCTGACGGCGTAGATGGCCTCGAACTCCACGCCCACCAGCTTGGCGACCCAGGAGCTGTCACCATTACGGATCACGCAGTGGCCCTGGACCACGTCGTAGCCGTGGGACAGCCAGTGCCAGGCGTGCCGGAAGGCGTCGGGGGCCGGGTGGTGGTCGGCGTCGAAGATGCCGACCATGTCGCCGCGCACCCGGGTGACCGCGGCGTTGATGTTCTGCGCCTTGGAGGTGGAACCCGCCACCGGCAGCAGCACCAGCCGCGGATCGCGGCGGGCCATGTCCCGGAGGGTGTCCTCGACGGGCATGGGATGCGGGGTGTTGTAGGCGAGCACGATTTCGAGCTCGTTGGGGTAGTCCAGCCGCAGAAACGATTCGACAGTGTCGACGATGGTCGCGGCCTCATTGGGGAGATAGGCGGCGATGACGGCGCTGGCCGGTGGGTACGGCTGTGCGGGCCGCTCGGGGCGGGACTTCGCGTCGAGGGAGAAGAGGCATTCCAGCACGATGAGCACCGCGGAGACGATGAGGCCCCCGACCACCACCCAGTAGGCGGCCGATCCGACGTCCCAGCCCAGTTCGTACATCTGCTGGTAGAACACGAAGGGGATGGCGACGCCGAGTACGAGGACGAATAAGGGCGAGAGCGCCGAGAGCAGGGCCTGCACCGCCATGGTGAAACGGCGCCGCCCACGGGGCGTACCGCGCATCCAGGCCGCGTACTTGACCGGGCGCAGATCCCGGTGGCGGATCGACTCGGCCACCGCGTCCCGGGCCTGGTCCACGGCCTGGTGGCGGTCGGGGCAGTCGGCGAGCGGGGTCCAGCCGATGGCCGGGGTCAGCCGGACGTTCTCGTCGGCGACGACGAAGCGGGTCCCGGCCACGGTGTTCGCGAACTTCCGCAGGCCGCGGAGCGCGGTGTCCTCGTCGACGCCGGGCATCAGCATCAGCAGCCGCCCGTCCTCGTCCCAGCCGAGCCGGTCGCACACCCCGCCCAGCTTCTCCGCCACACCGGCCAGCCGCTCGGCGACCTCGCGGCGCACCCGGGGTCCCAGCCGGGCCTCCAGCGCGGCCATCTCGGCGACGCCGACCATGGCCACGACGCCGCCGCTGCGGCTGTCGTCGGCGCGCTTCAGCTCCCGGTCGAGTTCGCCGAGGAAGTGCGGCTGGGAGTAGAGGCCGGTCCGCGGGTCCAGCAGCAGGTTCTCGACCGGCACCGGGACCCGGCGCAGCTTGGCCTCGATGCGGGCGGACAGTTCGACGGGGTCGGAGGTGTCCGGTACGCAGTCGTCGGCGCCACCGCGCAGCATGTCGGCGACGCCGGTGGGCGCGGGGTCCGTGGCGACCATGAGCAGGGGCAGTGCCCGCCCGGCGGGGGCGGCGCGGACCTCGCGGATCACTTCCAGCCCGTCGTGGCCGCCGTCGAGGGCGACGATCGCGTCGGGCGGGGTCTGCCGGAGCCGCTGGTCGACTTCGCCGGGCCGGGCGTGGCTCACCTCATGGCCCGCGGACACCAGGGTCCGGGTCAGCCGGTCGATTCCCGGGCCGGGCGCGCCGACCGCCAGCACATGTCCGCTCGGGCCGTCGGCTGTGGCCTGGGGCGGCGTACCGGACTCGCCGGTTTCGGACGATCCTTCGGGCGGTTCTCCGGATGATTCGAGTGACCGCGGATGGTGCGAAATGAGCACCTGAGGAGTTCCTTCCTTGCCAGGTCGTGCGTCACCGAACGGGACACCTGGGCACGGTGCCGGGCACGCGGACATCCCGTCCGCGCGGGGCATGCCGAGCGTGGCCGTCTCTCTGCCCGAGGGGGCTCGTGGAATGGCGAATCGCCGTTGGTGAGGCTTCGCGTGAGGGATTTTCTAGGGTGCTACGCGCGAGGCTGCTACGCGGAAGCCGTGGCCGGTCCGCTGCTGCGGAAGCAGGGTCTCCGGCGCCGCCCGGGACAGGCGCTTACCGCTCTTGCCGGGCCGCGGGACACGCGAGCGTGCTCCAGCGAAGTGTGCATGGGTCCCATCCTTGTTCGGATCGTGGGGGGAGGACCGAACGTCACCAGTGCGAACCAACCGGCTTTTTGTACGGGCCAGTCGGAAGCCCCAGTCTCTTCGATGACAACAGAACCGCACAACACCATCAGGTAACACTCTCATTAATCGATCACTGCGCTCTGGTGGTTCGCGCGGTGTTCGGCCTTGTCGGCGACCTGTCGGTGCCGCGTAGGCGGTGCGTCGGTGGAGCGTCGGTGCGATGTCGGTGGCTTCGCTCACTCTTACGAGAAGAAGCGATTCGGGGGAACGAAAGGGAGTTCGCGATGCGGAATATGAGAGTCCTGATTTCCGGGGCCAGTGTGGGCGGACCGGCTCTGGCGTACTGGCTGAACCGCTACGGTTTTGAGGTCACCGTGGTGGAGCGGTACGCGGGGCTGCGGCCCGGCGGGCAGGCCATCGACGTCCGGGGCACGGCGCTGGAGGTGTGTGAGCGCATGGGGGTCCTGGCGGAGATCCGGGCCCACAGCACCGGTCTGCGCGGTATGTCGACGGTGGACGGCGACGGAAAGGAACTCTCCAGCACCACCGAATGGACCGCGAGCGGCGGTCGGCTCGACCGCTCCGACGTCGAGATTCTCCGCGACGATCTGGCGACGGTTCTCGTGGGCGCGGGCGGCACGGACGGAAAGGGCGTCGAATATCTCTTCGATGACTCGATCGCCGCACTCGCCCAGAGCACCGGCGAAGTGGCCGTCACCTTCCGCAGCGGTCTGTCGCGCACCTTCGATCTCGTGGTGGCCGCCGACGGAGTGCACTCCAGCACCCGTCGGCTCGTGTTCGGCCCGGAGGAGAACTTCCTCCGTCCGCTGGGGGGTTATCTGGCGGTGTGGACCGTGCCGAACTATCTCGGTCTCGACCGCTGGCAGATGGCCTACCTGATGGAGGGCGACGGCCCGTGGGGCGCGATGGTGATGAGCGTCCGCGACAACGCCGAGGCCCGGGTCTACGTCGGGTTCGACTCGGACGAGCCGCCCGCGCGGGTGCTGGGCGACCGGACCGTCTCGGAGCACAAGCGGCTGGTGGCCGAGGTGTACGCGGACGCGCGCTGGGAGATGCCACGGCTGCTGGAGTACATGTGGGGCGCCCCCGACTTCCACTTCGACGCGATCGCCCAGATCCACATGGACTCCTGGTCCCGTGGCCGGGTGGCACTGCTCGGCGACGCGGGCTACTGCGGCTCCCCCGCCTCCGGCCAGGGCACCTCGATGGCCCTGATCGGGGCGTATGTCCTGGCGGGCGAGCTGAAGGCCGCGGGTGGTGACCACACCACGGCCTTCGCCGCCTACGAGCGCGAGCTGCGCGACTTCGTGACCGCCAACCAGAACCTGGCCCTGACCAACCGGGAGCGGATGGAGGCCGAGGTCAGCGAGGGCGACCAGGACGCGTACACCGACGACTTCTACCAGGTGGTCAACTCGCTGGCCCTCAAGGACTACTGACCGGGGTGTCGGTCACGGCGGTGTCCGCCACAGTCCGGGCTAGGACACCACGTCCTTCCGCCCGAAACCGCGGAAGGCCAGGGCGAAGAGCACCAGGGCGAACGTCACCGACACCGCCGTCCCCTTCAGCATTCCGCCCCACTCCAGCTGGGGCTGGAGTGCGTCGGCCCAGGCGAAC
Organism: Streptomyces sp. NPDC059850; assembly: GCF_042731515.1. Classification (NCBI taxonomy): domain Bacteria; kingdom Bacillati; phylum Actinomycetota; class Actinomycetes; order Kitasatosporales; family Streptomycetaceae; genus Streptomyces; species Streptomyces sp. NPDC059850. The sequence continues at coordinate 32,617 of NZ_JBHWJI010000012.1, read as the reverse complement.
TGCCAGTGCGCGGGCAGGAACTCACGCCAGGAGCCCAGCGCCGTGACGGCGTCCAGCACATTGCCCACGATGGTCAGCCCGACCGCGCCGCCCACCGCACCCAGCGGTGCGTCGGTGACGGTCGACAGCCAGAACGCGAGGGCGGCGGTGACCAGCTGGGACAGGAAGATGTACGTGACCACCAGGGCGAGCCGGACGAGCGCGTCACCCGTCCCCAGCTCGCCCCCGGTGGGCAGCCGCAGCGGCCCCCAGCCGTACGCCACCGTGCCCACCAGCAGCGCGACGAGCGGCAGCAGCACCATCGCGGCCGCGCTGAACGCCAGCGCCACGGCCAGCTTTCCGGCCAGCAGCCGGGCCCGGGGCACGGGCGCGGCCAGCAGATAGCGCAGCGAGGACCAGTTGGCCTCCGAGGCGACGGTGTCACCGCAGAACAGCGCCACGGGCACGACCAGCAGGAAGGCCGCCGAGACGAAGAGCGCGGTGGCCGCGAGGTTGGCGGCCGAGGAGGTGGCGGTCTCCATCAGAGTGACCCGGTCGTCCCGCCCCTCCGGCGTGCCGCCGATCGCGAACGCGGCGACGAGGACGAGCGGCAGCCCGGCCAGCACCACGCCCATCACGAGGGTGCGGCGCCTGCGCAGCTGCCGTACCGCCTCGCCCCGCAGGGGCAGGGTGTGGCGCGCCCGGTAGCCGGGCGCCGCCTCCGTCACGGGCCGCGCCACAGGCGTGCTCATGCGGATCCTCCTTCGATCAGCGTCAGAAACGCGTCCTCCAGGCGCCGGTTGGGCCCGAAGCTGGTCACCGGGATCTCCAGCCGCACCAGCTCGGCGAGCAGCCGCGCCGGGGTGGCGCCGTCGACCAGGACGAGCAGCCCGGCGTCGGTGCGCGCGGCGGAGGTGATGCCGGGCAGGGCGCTCACCTTGTCGACCAGGGCGTCGCTCAGCTCGCCCTCGTGGCCGACCAGCAGGCTCTCCCCGGTGCCGGTGATCTCGCCCACCGGGCCCGCCTGCACCAGTCGCCCTCGGTCCATGACGACCAGATGGGTGCAGGACTGTTCGACCTCGGCCAGGAGATGGCTGGAGACGATCACCGTGCGCCCTGCGGCCGCGTACCGGATCATCACCTCGCGCATCTCGCGGATCTGGGGCGGGTCGAGGCCGTTGGTCGGCTCGTCCAGGATGAGCAGATCCGGCAGGCCCAGCATGGCCTGGGCGATGGCCAGCCGCTGCCGCATGCCCTGGGAGTACGTACGTACCGCGCGCTCCAGCGCGTCGCCGAGCCCGGCGATCTCCAGCGCCTCCTCCAGGTGCGCGTCCTCGGCGGGCCGTCCGGTGGCGCGCCAGTACAGCTCCAGGTTGGCGCGTCCGGTCAGATGCGGCAGGAAGCCCGATCCCTCGACGAAGGCGCCCACCCGGGACAGGACGGGCGCGCCGGGCCTGATGGCCTGGCCGAAGACGCGGATCTCGCCGCCGTCCGGGCCGATGAGCCCCATCAGCATGCGCAGCGTGGTGGTCTTTCCGGCGCCGTTCGGCCCGAGCAGCCCGAGCACCTGCCCCTTCTCGACGCGGAAGGAGAGGTCGCGTACGGCGTACCGGTCGGCGGACTTGGCGTAGCGCTTGCTCAGATCGGTGATCTGCAGGGGTACGTCGGCGAGTTCGGGGTCGGCCGGCGGCGCGGACGTCGGCCGCCTGCCGGTCAGCAGCAGGGCCAGCGCCACCACGGCGCCGCCCAGCGGCAGCCCCCACACCCACCACGGCAGCGAGGCGGGCTCGGTGTGCACCCCGGGGGCGGTCGGCACGGTGAGGCCGTCGTCCTCCAGCGCGACGCGGTACGTGGCGGGCTGGTCCGGGGAGGCGTAGCCGAGGTCGGTGGAGGCGAGCACGAGCCGCAGCGAGTGGCCCGCGATCACCTCGTGGTCGACGGCGGGCAGCCGGAGCGTGACGGTCTTCCCCTGCTTCGCGCCGGTCACGCGGACGGGGGTGACGAGCTGGGAGGGCAGTGTTTGCTGGCCGTCCGGCCCGACGTCGTACACCTTGGCGAACAGCACGGCGTCGTCGCTGTCCGCCCGCACCCGGACCTTCACCTCAGGCGTCCCGGTGATCCGCAGGGACTGCTTCAGCGGTGCGGAGTCGAAGCGGGCGAACTGGCCGGGGATGTCGAGGGAGACGCCGATGCCGAAGGAGGACGCCTGGGACAGCGCGGCGATGCCCGGCACCGCGGAGACCGAGGGCGGTCCGCCGCCGGGCGGGTTCGCGAACGACTGCTCGCGGCCGCGCAGCGCCACGGTCTGCTGTCCGTCCTCCAGGCCGGGGTAGCGCTCCCCGGTGGCGCCGCGCATCTGGAGGGTGCCGTCGGTGGAGTCGACACCGCCGGTGCGGGTGACGCGGAAGGCGGGCCCGGTGTCGGTGCCCCGGTCGCCCTTGAGGTAGCGGTCGAACCAGTCGCGGGTGCGGGACTGGACGCGCCCGGTCTCGCGGTCGCCGCCGTCGTGGCCCCCGTCGGTCCAGTCGACGTCGACCGGGGCGCCGTTGGCCTTGACCGCCTTCGCCATCTCATCGGCCTGGCCGAGCGGGAAGAGGGAGTCGGACTGGCCCTGGAAGATCAGCGTCGGGACCTTGATCCGGTCGGCCACGGCGGAGGGGCTGCGCTCCTCCAGCATGCCCCGGGCGGCGTCGTCCGGCTTTCCGGCGACCGCGACGCGCTCGTACATCGCGCACAGCTGCTTCTCGAAGCGTCCGCAGCCCTGGTCGCGGCCGCCCGCGGCGGGCGGGGCGCCCGGAGCGGCCTGGCCGCCCCCGCTCCCCTGGCCGCCTCCGCCGCCCTGCGGTCCGGGCGCGCCCCCGGAGCCCTGGCCCTCCTGGTCTCCCTGCTGGCCTGCTGGCTGTCCTCCTTGCTGGCCTCCGAGATCGGCCGAGCCGGTGGTGAAGAAGAGCCCGGCCCACAGCTTCTTGAAGACGCCGTTCGGGAAGAGCGCGTCGGCCAGGTTCCAGTAGGTGATCTCGGGCGCGATGGCGTCCACCCGCCGGTCGTACCCCGCGGCGAGCAGCGACAGCGCGCCGCCGTACGAGGCACCGGCGACGCCCACGCGCGGATCGCCCCGGGCGTCGAGCCGTACCTCGGGCCGCTTCGCCAGCCAGTCGATCAGCCGCCGGGCGTCGGCCACCTCGTGCTCCGGGTCGTTGAGCCCGATCTTGCCGGTCGTTTTACCGAAGCCGCGCGCCGACCAGGTCAGTACGGCGTAACCGTCCCGGGCCAGCTGCTCGGCCTGCTCCCGTACGTCCTCCTTGCTGCCCCCGAAGCCATGGGCGAGCAGCACCGCGGGGCGGCGGCCCTGACCCGCGGTGAAGTACGAGGTGTCGAGGCGCGTCCCCGGCATGTCCAGCACCCGGTCCGCACGGTGCACGGCCGGCCCATCGTCGGCGGTTGCGGCGGCCGCCCAGGTGCCCGCGCCCGCGAGAACGGCGACGGCGGCCACCGTCGCGAGCAGCCGACGCCCGCGCAGCCGGGTCTTTCGGAGATCCATGAAAGAACCCTAGGCATGAGATACCGACGCCGGAGCTGACATCAGACGGATTCCGTCCCCCTTCTCAGGGTGTATCCGGCGACGCGACGTACACCCGGTGCGGTACGCGGCGGATCACCCTGTTCCGCCCACGCGCGGCGGCGAGGCACGTCACAATGACGCCCATGGGGGACTATCTGGACGAAAATGTACGCCGCATGATCCGCGAGGCGATGGCCGATCCGGACCGTAAGCTCCTGTTCTCCGGCGACAGCCGGGAGTCGGTGCTGTCTCCGGAGACCCTGCGCAATATGGCCGGGATCGTCGACCGCGCCCGGGACCGTTTGACGCCCGAGCGGGCCGGGGCGGCCTCGGTGGACATCGAGGCGGTCTATCTGGCGGCCTGCTTCCACCTGGCGCGCGCTCCGCTCGCCCCCGAGTGCGAGGCCGCGGAGGACCGTCTCGCGTCGGGCTTCCTCTTCTCGGTCGTGCACGCGCTGCGGCCCGCCGCCCTCCCCCGGCCGCTCAGAGTGGGGCTGGCCGGTACGGCCCCGCAGGTGGCACCGGCCTGGAAGATGCTGCACGCGATCGCCGTCGTGCTGTTACGGCGCGGCGCGTCCGCCCGGGACGAGGCCGGGCTGTGGCGGGCCGCCGAGATGTTCCATCACACGCGGGAGATGGCGCCCGGGAAGGACATGCCGGGGATCCTTTTCAACGAGGGCTCCACGCTGGCCACGCTCTTCGATCTGACCGGCGATCAGGCGCTGCTCACCGCGGCGGTCGCGCTGATGCGGCAGGCGGTGGCGGCGTTCCCCGACGACGCGCCGCCGCCTGCCGAGGCGCTGGCCGCGCTGGCGGAGGCGCAGGCCAAACTGGCCGAGGCGCAGGCCGAGACGGCGCCACCCGGCCCCACGGCCCACGATGTCACGCCGGGCGGGCGCATGGTCCGGTACAGCGTGGCGGGGGCGCCGGGCGACCTGGAGACCTCCATCGCCGACGTGCGGAAGGAACTGGCCGCCACGGCCGACGGCGCCCCCGCGCGCGAAGGCCACCGGATCAGCCTGGGCAATCTGTTGCGCATGCGCTTCGAGGCCACCGGCCACCTCGGCGACCTCACCGAGGCGATCGGCGTCCTGCGGGTGGCCGTACGGGCGACGACCGACGACGACGCGCTGCGGTGCCCGGCGTACTCCCTGCTCGGGCTCGCCCTCCTCGACCAGTTCGTCACCACGCACGAAGCAGCCGACCTCGACGCCGCGACCGAGGCCGCCCGCAACTCGATGGCGGGCAGCGCACCCCTGTCACCCCACTACGGCCAGACGCTCACCAATCTGGCCGCCGTGCTGTACGCACGCTTCGAGACATACGGAGACTTCGCCGAACTGGCCGAGGCCATCCGCCACTTGGAGCACGCGGTGGCCGCCACCCCGCCCCATCAGCACGACCACCCGGTGATGCGGATCAAGCTGGCGGTCGCCCTCGGAGCGCGCGGAAAGCACACCGGGCGGATCACCGACGTCGACCGTGGCACCGAGCTGCTGCGGTCGGTCCTCGACACGGTTCAGGCCACCAGCCCGCACTGGCAGGTGGCGAGCCTGGAGCTGGGGGCGCTTCTGACGGCCCGTTCGAACATGACACGCGCCCCGGGGGACCTGCTCGCCGCCATGGGACAGTTCCGCGCCACCGCGCTCGCCCCGGGCGAGGACATCCGCTCCCGGCTGAGGGCGGCCTTTCTGTGGGGGCTGAACGGCGCGTACAGCGGCGATCTGCCCACGGCCACGGAGGCGTTCGGGCTCGCGCTGGACGATCTGCTGCCCAAGCTCACCGGCCGGGCGCTGGACCGGCGCTCGCGGGAGGTGCGGCTGCGTGAGCTGCCGTCGCTGGCGTGTGTCGCCGCCGCCGTCGAGATCACCGCGGGCCGTCCCGAGGAGGCGCTGGTACGGCTGGAACGGGGCCGTGGGGTGTTGCTCGCCCAGGCGCTGCGGCTGCGCGGCCGCCACGGTGAGCTGGCCGAGGCGGCTCCGGAGCTTGCCGGACGGTTCGAGCGGGTCTGTGACGCGCTGATCGAGGAGCGCGGCACCGCCGAGCAACGGGCCGCCCTCACCGCGGAGTTCGACGCCCTGCTGGCCGAGATCCGGGGGCTCGGCGGCTTCGAGCGGTTCCACCGGCCGCTCGGCTGGGCGCGGCTGCGCACGGTGGCCGCGCAGGGGCCGGTCGTGGTGCTCAACGTCTCCGAGCTGCGCTGCGACGCCCTGCTGCTGCACACCGAAGCCGAGGGTGGGAATGGGGTCGAGGTGCTTCCGCTCGCCGGGGTCACCCGGGCCGAGGTCAGCCGCCGCGCCGAGGGCTTCCACGCCGCGGTCGCGGCGCTGTCCTCGGCCGCGGCCCTGACCGATGGGGACACTCACCAGCAGGCCATGGAGGAAACCCTGGAGTGGCTGTGGAAGCACATCGCCGGGCCCGTGCTCACCCGGCTCGGGCTGGACCGTCCGGTGAGTCCGGAGGCCGAGGAGCGGGAGTGGCCACGGCTGTGGTGGTGTCCCACCGGCCCTCTGGCCCTGCTGCCGCTGCACGCGGCGCGCTGCCGCTCGGACGGCAGCCATGTGCAGGACCGGGTGGTGTCCTCGTACACCCCCACGCTGGCTGCCCTGCTGCACGCCCGGGAGCGGGCGGCAGGGCCAAGCGGGCCACCGACACTGGCCGCCGTGGGCGTGTCCGCGCCACCGCCCGGCGCGGACGGGGCCGCCCTTCCGCCGCTGCCCGCGGTCGGCGCCGAGCTGGCCGCCGTGGCCGGGCTGCCGGTCGGGCAGTCCCGGCTGCAGGACGCGGATGCCACTCCCGGGGCCGTACTCGCCGCGCTGCGCACCCATCCGTACGCGCATCTGGCGTGCCACGGTTCGTACGACCCCGAGAATCCGTCGGCCGGTGGGCTGGTGCTGCACGGTGGCGAGCTGACGGTGCACGATCTGACCACCGAGCGGATGGGCGAGGCGGAGTTCGCCTGTCTGTCCGCCTGCCACACCGCCGCGCCCGGCACCGCGCTGGTCGACGAGGTGATCACGCTCGCCTCGGCGTTCCAGCTGTGCGGCTACCGCCACGTGATCGGCAGCCTGTGGACACTGAAGGACGCGGTCACACCCGCGCTCGCCCGGGACCTCTACGGGGCGCTGGGCGCGGCGCGGTCGACGGCGGGCTCGGCCCGCGCGCTGCACCGGGCGGTCCAGCGGCTGCGTGCTGAACGGCGCTACGCGAGACCGCTGTTCTGGGCGTCAATGATTCACATCGGCCCGTAGCGAGGTGCGCCCGGGCAACGACGAAAGCACGCAGCCACGGTCAGGAACAAGGATGGTCAGGAATAGTCCTTACCCATCACAGACGTAAAGTCCTCCGGGTCGACCGTGAATCCGCGGATGGCGCTGTGGATTCCCCATTCCCCCGATTCGTCCCGGGTGAACTCCGCTACCGTGGCTGCTGTGGCTCCGGAGACACCGGTGAAATCGCCTTCCATCAGCTCGGTATATCCCTCGACAATCCGGACGCTGGTGTTCCGGACATCGCCGAAGGTCTTCCGCCCGCTGTTCTGCTGGATGGCCACACCCACCACGACGCGGGAGTACTCCTCGGACAGCCGCTCGAACTCCAGGGTCATCGCCTCGTCGGTGCCCAGCCCCTGGCCGGTGCGGCTGTCCCGGTTGAGGTAGATGACGCCATCGGGCGACCGGCTGTCGAAATGCACCAGATACGCGGGTTCCCCGTACGGATCGGTCGCCCGGTAGGTCCCGGCGACGATGTCGAGGTCATTGGCCGCCTCACCGCTGGGGCTGGGGTCCCACTTGAGCGCCACCTCGATTTTCCCGAGTCCCTTGCTCAGACCACTCATCCAGACTTCCCTTTCGCCTTACCCGGGTTGAATACGCGTCCGGTCAATCCTATCGTGCGCAAGGCCAGTTGAGGCTTTGGCCAGGGGCGGAGCACCCGGCGCTCCGCATGATCGGCGGCCTCTCGGCGCCCTGTCGACGATCTCCTCGGCGATCTCCTCGGGGATCTCCTCGGGGATCTTCTGTGGCCGCCCGGCATTCCCCCCGCTGTCCCTCCCCGGAGGACGGCTCTCTACTATGGGCCTCCGTACTAACGGAGGTAAGCGTCTGACGGCGGAAGGAAGCGTCCATGCGGCGGCTGGGGGATCTCGAGGCGGAGATCATGGACCGTCTGTGGACGTGGCGGCGCCCGGCGACGGTCCGGGAGATCGTCGACGACATCAACACACAGCGTCCGGTCGCTTACACCACGGTGATGACCGTGGCCACCATCCTCTACAACAAGGGCTGGCTGCAGCGCGGCAAAGAGGGCCGCGCCTGGCTGTACTCTCCGGTACGCAGCCGTGAGGAGTACTCCGCCGCGCTGATGGAGGACGCGCTGGGCACCAGCCAGGACCGGCCCGCGGCACTCGCCCATTTCGTCGAGCAGATGGGGCCCGACGAGGTCAGCGCGCTGCGCAAGGCGCTGCGCGCGGCCGGGCGGCGGACCCAGGAGTGATCCCGGCGCTCGCCCTGGCCTGCTACGCGGCCGCGGTCGGCACCCTGGCCCCGCGGGCCCTGCTGCGCAGCGCCTGGCCGCACCGCTCCCCCGCGCTCGCCGTGGCCGCCTGGCAGGGGCTGGCCGTGTCGTTCACGGTCGCGCTGGCCCTGGCCGCGTACCACCTCGCCATTCCGACCGGACACCTTGACGCGGGAATGTCCGGCTTAGTCCACTTCTGCGGGCTGACCTGGCACGCCCGCATCCCGGTCCCCGGCCCCTTCGGTGTCCCGGCCGCCGTGCTGCCACTCCTCGTTGCGCTGCTCGCGCTCGCCCGCGTCGGCCACGAGGTGCTGCGGGCGCGGCGGGCCCGCTCCCGCCACCTGGGCGTCCTGGACCTGGTCGGCCGGCGCTCGGCGCGGCTGCGCGCCACCGTCCTGGACCATGAGCTGCCCGCCGTGTACTGCCTGCCGGGGCGCTGCCCGCGCGTGGTGGTCAGCACGGGTGCGCTGCGTACGCTGTCCGGCGCCCAGCTCGACGCCGTACTGGACCACGAGCGCGCGCACATCGCGGGCCGCCACCATCTGGTGCTGGCCGCCGCCGAGGCGTTCGCCCGGGCCTTCCGGTGGCTGCCACTGGCGCGCGCCGCCCGGGAGCAGACGGCGATGCTGCTGGAGATGGCGGCGGACGACCGCGCGCTGCGCCGCCACTCCCGCGAGACGCTCGCCACGGCGCTGTACGAGATGGCGGCGGGCCGTACCCCCGTGGGGGCCTTCGCGGCCGGTGGCCCGGGCGCCCTGGTCCGGCTGCGCCGCATGCTGGGCCCGCACCGCCGCCCGCATCCCGCGCTCCGGCTCGCGGTGGCCACGGCCGCCACGGCCCTCCCGGTGCTTCCCGTGGTGATCGGCTGCGCCCCGGGGATGATGTAGACACCCCCGGGGCGCTGCTACTCAGAGCCGGTCGAGGATCTTCCGCAGGGTGGTCACCTCGGCGGACTGGTTCTTGATGACGTCCTCGGCGAGCTTCTTGGCCTTGGCATCGCGGCCGCTCTTCCGCTCGTCCTCGGCCATGGTGATCGCGCCCTTGTGGTGGTCGATCATCATCTGCGCGAAGGCGCGGTCGAAGTCGGCACCCTTGGCGGTCTTCAGCCGGTCCATGTCCTTCTTGGACATCATGCCGTCCATGCCGCCCGAACCGTGATCCATGCCGGGCATGCTCTCCGAGGAGGGCGAGACCGGCTTACCCCAGGCCTTCAGCCACGACTTCATGGTCGTGATCTCGGGGTCCTGGGCCTTTTCGATCTTCCCGGCCAGGGAGGCGATCTGCCGGTCCCCGGCCCGGCCGTCCGCCAGCTTCGCCATTTCCAGCGCCTGCTGGTGGTGCGGGATCATCATCTGCGCGAAGGAGACGTCCGCGTCGTTGAAGCCACCCTTCGTCGCGGAGGCGGAGGGCGAGTCCTTGCTTCCGTGGTCCATGCCCTTCATGTCGTCGTTCCCACCGCAGGCGGTGAGCAGCAGTGCGCCGGTGGCGACGATGCCCGCCACCGCCAGGCGGCGGCGCGGTGCGTGCGTGTGATTGGTCATGCCGATGTACCTCATGCCGTGTGTGATGTCGGTGTTCGTGTTCCGTGTTCTGCGGAGTGGCCGGGGTACGGCCTATATCCGCAGGACCGACAGGGTCGTGAGGTCATGAACCGGCGAGGGAGGGACGGGCCGCGGCACGGCGGCCACCGGGGCGCGCCGGGGCGGGGGCGGGCCACGGCGCCGTACGAGGGCGGCCCGCAGCACGGCCGTGAGCACCCACGCACCGAGCACCGCCACGCACAGCGAGGCCATGTCCATCCCCGCCATGGGCGCGGTCGGAGTGTCTTCGTGCGCGGTCGCGGCGGGCGGCATGGCCTGGTGTATCCCACCGGCCGCGTGGGAGGAGGCGTGTACGGAGGTGCCCGAGCCCATGCCGGAGCCGCCGTCAGGGTGCCCCATGGAATGCATCATCAGCACACCGAGCGCGAGCGCGACGACGAACAGGACACCGCCCACACGTCCGCGCCCGTTCTCGTTCATACCGATCACTCTACTGCTAAGGGAATTAGTACACGACAGCGACCCCGGTCAGCCTTCCGGCCAATCCAGTTTGATCAGCATGTTCTTCGCCTCCTCGGCGACCTCGGCGTCGGCGACCACGTCATAGCGGGCGGCCACGATCTGGCTCCGGGAGGAGAAGTCGTGGCGTCCACCGGTCATGGCGTGTCCGACGAAGCCGGCGATGGCGCCGAAGACCGCTCCGTAGACGATGCCGCTCAGGATCAGCACGAGCACACTGTGGGACCCCTGTGCGAACACCGACAGCAGCAGGCCGATCAGCAGCCCGAACCAGGCGCCGGTGCCCATCCCGGCGAGCGCGGCCCGGCCACGGGTGAGCCGCCCGAGCACCGTCTCGACCATGCGCAGGTCGGATCCGATGATCGCGGTGTGCTCGACGGGGAACTTGTTGTCGGACAGGAAGTCGACCGCGCGCTGGGCGGCGGCGTAGGTCGCGTACGAGCCGACGACCGGACGGTCGACCACCGTCGACGGCAGTTGCTGGGTCATCGCAGATCTCCCTCCGCGGCGAAATGGATGTCGCCACAGAGGGTGAAACGCTTGAAAATGCGGACATATTCTTATAGAGAGACTGACCCGGCGAGCAGGTGATCGCGTGGGTGTGAACGAACGATACGGCCCGGCCCGGGAGGCGGAGCGGGCCCGGCTGAGCCTGCTCGAAACCGCGAGTGGCGGCCTGGGCGACGCGGAGCTGTTGCGTCTGGCGCTCGACCATCTGGTGGCCGGACTGCAGGGCCTGGGCGGCATGGCGCATCTGCGCAGGCCGGACGGGCTGGGGCTGCGGCTGGTGGCCACCAGCGGCCTCAGCGGTCCGCTGCTCAGGGCGTGGCAGACCCTCGAGTGGGGCGAGCCGGTCGCCCCGATGACCGCCTTCCACGGTGGCGCCGCCCTGTGGGCCGACGACCCGGCCGACCGTGGCTCCCTCGCCCGGAGCATCCCGGCCGGTGTGTGCATGGCGGCCATCCCGGTGCCGATGAACTCCGGTCCGCCGCTCGCGGTGCTGTCGGTGCTGACGTCCACGCCACGGGCGGGGGACCCGGCCCAGCGCGACCTGGCCCGCACGGTCACCGGCTGGCTGGCCCAGCGGCTGCGGCTGCTGGCGACGGCCACACCGGACTCCGGCCGGGACCAGCTGCCGAAGGAGCCCCGGTCCAGCCCCTGGCTCCAGCAGGCGCTGCGTACGGCGCGGATCGGCGCCTGGGAGTGGGACCTCCACGGCGCCACGCTGACCTGCGACGATCAGGCGCAGACCCTGCTGGGGTTCGCGCCCGGCACCTTCGACGGCCAGGTCAACACCTGGCTGGGCGCCATCCACCCCGAGGACATGCCCTGGGTGCAGGCGGTGTCCAGCGCCGAGTCGCTGCGCGGCCGCAACGAGTACAGCGTCGAATACCGGGTGCGGCAGCCCGGCGGGGCGTATCGCTGGGTGCAGGCCCGTGGGACGGTGGCCGCCCGGACGGACGGTGTTGCGGACCGGGTGGTCGGCACGCTGTGGGACATCACCGAGACCCGCCGCTCGCGGGACGCCTTCAGCCGCGCCCTCCAGTACATGGGCGACGGGTTCCTGGTGGTCGACGAGGACGGGCGGATCACGTTCGGCAACGTCGAGGCCGAGCGTTTCCTCGGGGCCTCCGGGGAGCTGCGCGGCCGGGTGCTGTGGGAGCTGCCACGGGCGCGGGCGATCGGCGTGGAGCCCCGGTTCCGGCGGGCGGCGGCGGCCAGGGCGCCCATCGACTTCCATGCCCGCTGGCCGCGCAGCAACCGCTGGTACCACATCCGGCTGGTCCCGGTGCCCGACGGGATGACGGTGCACATCACGGACGTCACCGACCGCCGGGCGCTGGACGCCGAGCGCTCGGCCGCCGCCCATGCCGCCACCGAGCGCGCCACCCGGATCGCCGAGCTGACCAGCGCGTTCGCCGAGGCCCTGACCACGCGGGACGTGGTGAAGGCGGTGGCCGACCGGGTGCTGCCACCGTTCGGGGCGACCGGGCTGATCTGCCAGCTCATCGAGGACAAGCGACTGCGGGTGGTGGGCTCCACCGGCTACTCGGACACGTTCCTGAGCTTCCTCGACAACGTTCCCGTGCCGCCGGACGCCCCCGTCAACTCGCCCGTCACCCAGGTCCTCGGGTCCCGCAGCCCGCTCTTCATCTCCTCCCCCGAGGACTACGCGAAGCGCTTCCCCGAGGTGGTCGGCTATCTGCCACTGAGCGAGAAGAAGGCCTGGGCGTTCCTCCCCCTGATCGCCTCCGACCACCGGGCGGGCTACTGCGTGGTCTCCTTCGACCGGCCGCGCCACTTCGGCGAGGAGGAACGCACGCTGCTGACCGCGATCAGCGGGCTGGTCGCCCAGGCGCTGGAGCGGGCCCGGCTGTACGACGCCGAGCACACCCGCGCCCAGGAGCTGCAGCGCGGGCTGCTTCCCCGTACTCTGCCCGCGCTGCCCGCCGTCACCGCCGCCGCGCGCTATCTGCCCGCCGGGGAGGGCATGGAGGTGGGTGGCGACTGGTACGACCTGATCCCGCTGTCCGGGGAGCGGGTGGCGCTGGTCATCGGCGACGTCATGGGGCATGGGCTGTCGGAGGCAGCCACCATGGGGCGGCTGCGCACCGCCGTGCACACGCTGGCCGATCTGGAGCTGCCGCCCGATGAGCTGCTGACCCACCTCAACGATCTCGTGGGGGCGCTCGGCGATGACTTCTACGCCACGTGTCTGTACGCCATCTACGACCCGACCACCAGCGTCTGCGCCTTCGCATGTGCGGGGCATGTGCCGCCCGCCATCATCCACCCCGACGGCACGGTGCACTCGCCCGGTTTCTCGCCCGACCCGCCGCTCGGCGCCGCGACCCCGCCGTTCGAGACCATCGAGGTGCAGCTGCCGGAGGACAGCATCCTGGTGCTGTGCACGGACGGGCTGATCGAGTCGGCGACGCGCGACATCGACCACGGCATGGCGTACCTCTCCCGCACCCTGTCCGACGCACTGGCCAGGACGCCGGACCTGCTGCCGCGTACGGGCGCCACCGGTGGCGGTCCGGAGGTGGACGGGGAGGACGGACGTGTCCTCGGCCATCTCGACCGGCTGTGCGACACCCTCGTCGCCGCCCTGCTGCCCGAGCAGTCGCGCACCCAGGACGACGCGGCGCTGCTGGTGGCCCGGACGCATTCGATGACCGCGGACAACATCGTGTCGTGGCGGCTGCCGGACGCGCCGATCGCCGCCGGGGAGGCCCGCCACCATGTGCGCGACCAGCTCGGGGCGTGGCAGCTGGACGAGCTGGCCATGACCACCGAGCTGCTGGTCAGCGAGCTGGTGGGCAATGTGGTCCGGCATGCCAAGGGCCCGATCAGGCTGCGCCTGCTGCGCAGCCGCAGCCTGATCTGCGAGGTGTCGGACGGCAGCCCCACCACGCCACGGATCCGCCGCGCCTCCGACACCGACGAGGGCGGTCGGGGCCTCCAGCTGGTGTCCGCGCTCTCCCACCGCTGGGGCACCCGCTTCACCCCCACGGGCAAGTGCATCTGGGCGGAGCAGTCGCTGCCCGCGAACTGACCGGCGAGGCGACTCAGGCGGCCGGGCGGCCGGACACCTCGTGGGCCAGCGCCTCGATGTCGGCGGCGGTGGTCCGGTCCGGGTCGCCCACGGTCATCCGGGAGGCCCCGGCGGGCAGTCCACGGGCCGTCTGGGCGTGCTTGATCCGGCCGATGCTGGGGCCGAGGAGACCGACGGTACGGTCCACCCGGTCCTGGAGAGCGGCGAGCCGGGCCGGGTCGGTGGTGTCGTCACGCAGCGCCTCGGCCAGGTCGAGGAACGGTTCGGGGAAGGCGGCCGAGCAGCCGGAGACCACCCCGGCGCCACCGGCGGCCAGGACATCGGCGAGCCGCTGGTCGTTGCCCGAGTAGACCTCGAAGCCCTCGGGGAGTTCGGCACGGTACGCGGCCACCTCGGTCGAGGGCGTGCCGCTGAGCTTGACCCCGGCCAGCCCGCAGGAGGCGGCCAGCTTCCCGAACTCCACCGGCCCGACCGTCAGCCCGCTGCGCTCGGGGAAGAGGTACGCGTACAGCTGGGCGTCGGGGGCGGCGAGCCGGATGCGGCCGAAGTACGTCTCGAGTTCGTCGGCGCTCGCGGGCAGGTAGTACGGAGTGAGCGCGGCGATGCGGCGGACACCGGCCGCGACGGCGGCCCGGGTGAGCCGGACGGCGGTGTGCGCGTCGGCGGCGCCGATGTGCGCGATCACGCCGTCGGCGCCCGCTTCCTGCAGGGCGGTCTCGACCAGCAGCAGCCGTTCGCCCTCGCTCAGCGCGGGGAACTCTCCGGTGGTTCCGGCCACGAGCAGCTGTCCGGTGGTGCGGGCGGCGAAGCCGTACTGGGCGCGTGCCGCGTCCAGGTCGAGATCCCCACTCGGGGTGAACGGCGTGGTGAGCGCGGTGACGACGGTGCGCTGGTGGTCCATGGGCCTGACTCCTCACTCGGAAAACCGTTATCCGTTTTCGGTTAACCGTTGACAGCGATCGTAACCGTGGCGAAAACTCATGCCACCCCCCAGGGCCCCACAACCACATCACTCCAGGAGCCGCATGTGATGTCCGAACATCTCGTGACCCTGTACCACCTGAACGATCTCGGCGCCGACGAGCTGCGTCGGCTGCTGCCCGGCCACCCCGATCTGCGCATCACCGAGATCGGGCCGGACGAGGATCCGCACGACCACCGGGACGCGCTCGCCGACGCCACCGTGGTGCTCGCCCCGCTGGAGAAGGAGCGCAGGATCTCCGCGGAGCTGCTCGACGGGATGCGGCGCTGCCGCCTCGTGCAGTCGGTGGCCGTCGGATTCGACGGTGTCGACCACCACGCCGCCGCCGAGCGCTCCATACCGGTCGCGAACCTCCCCGGCTTCAACACCGACGCCGTGGCCGACTGGACCGTGGGCGCCCTGCTCTCCCTCCTGCGCCGCTACGCGGCCGGTCACGCGAAGATCGAGGACGGTGGCTGGGGGCCCGAGGGGTTGCGGGGGCGCGATCTGTCCGCCCTCACCGTGGGCATCGCCGGGTTCGGCAGCATCGGCCGCGCCGTCGCGCGCCGCCTCGACGGGTTCGGCAGCGACGTCCTGGTGCACGACCCGGTGCCGTCCGAGCCGGACCGTACGTATGTGAGCCTGGCCGACCTCGCCGCCCGCTCCCATGTGCTGACCCTGCACATGCCGCTGAACGAGGCCACCCGTGGTGTCGTCGGGGAGGATCTGCTGTCCCGGATGCCCCGCGGCGGCTATGTCCTCAACGCCGGACGTGGCGGTGTGCTGGACGAGGACGCGCTGGTCAGGGCGCTGGACTCGGGGCAGCTCGCGGGTGCCGCGCTCGATGTGTTCGCCGAGGAGCCACTGCCCGCCGACTCCCCGCTGCGCGGCCGGTCCGATGTGCTGCTCACCCCGCACACGGCCGGGGTGACGGTCGAGGCGTACCACGCCATCCGGGCGCGGCTGGTGGAGAGCGTGGACCGGGTGCTGTCGGGCGAGGCCCCGCGCAACGTGGTCAACGGTGTCATCAGCGGCGGCGTCCGGCCGCCCGCGGGGGTATGAGCACCATGGCTCTCGGCAAGACCTCGGTGGAGGCCCCCGTCACCGCCGCACCGCAGAGACCGGGGGGACGCGTCGGCAAGGTCCGCTTCGTCGTCCTCGGGCTGCTGTTCGCGGGCATCACCATCAACTACATCGACCGCGCCACGCTCAGCGTCGCGCTGCCGCACATCACCGATGACCTCGGGCTGTCCGACGGGGTCGGCGGACTGCTGCTGTCGGCGTTCTTCTGGACGTACGCCTTCGGGCAGATGCCCGGCGGCTGGCTCGCCGACAAGGTCGGCCCGCGCATCATGCTCGCGGTCGCCAGCCTGTGGTGGGGGCTGGCCACCGCCGCCATGGGCATGGCCCGCGGCGTGGCGTCCCTGGTGGGGCTGCGCGCCCTGCTCGGCCTCGGCGAGGCCCCCAGCTTCCCGTCCAGCGCCAAGGTGGTCTCCCGCTGGTTCCCGGCCTCCGAGCGCAGCTTCGCCTCGGCGACCTTCAACAACGGGAACGCGGTCGGCGGTGCCCTGTCCATTCCGCTGGTCACCCTGGTGGTCACCGGTCTCGGCTGGCGCTGGGCGTTCGCCATCGCGGGCGGTCTCGGTGTGCTGTGGGCGCTGGGCTGGTGGCTCTACTACCGCGACCCGGAGGAACACCGGAGCCTCGGCGCCGCGGAGCGGGAGTACATCGAGTCGGGGCAGGAGCAGGAGACGGCCGAGGAGGCCGCGGCGAGCGCCCGGATCGGCTGGCGGGACCTGTTCCGCTTCCGGATGATCTGGGCGATGATGCTCGGCTTCTTCTGCGTCAACTTCGTCGCGTACTTCTTCATCACCTGGTTCCCGACGTATCTGGTGGACGAATACCACCTCGACGCGCTGTCCTTCGGGTTCCTCGGCATGATTCCCGGCATCGCGTCCATGCTGGGCGGCTGGAGCGGCGGACTGTTCTCCGACTGGCTGGTGCGGCGTGGCACCGAGCGGACGAAGGCGCGGAAGATCCCGCTGGTCGGCGGGTTGCTGGGCACCTCGGTGATCGCACTCGCGGTCATCTCGCCGGGTGTCGGCACGGCGCTGACCGCGCTGTCGGTCTCCTACTTCTGTTCCACCTTCGCGGCGGCGAGCGTCTGGGCGCTGCCCGCCGACGTGGCTCCGACGGCCGCACACGTCGGCTCGATCGCCGGGATCCAGAACACGGCGGCCAACATCGCCGGAATCCTCTCCCCGCTGCTGCTCGGTGTGCTCAAGGGCATCACCCACTCGTTCATGCTGCCGCTGACCCTGGCGGGGGGTGTGGCCCTGCTCGGCGCCGCCACCTACGCGTTCCTGCTGCCGAAGGTCGAGCGCCTGAAGATGGCGGAGTGAGGAGCGCGTCGGAGTGAGGGGGACGGGGAGCCCCCGCCGCGCCCCGGTGAAGGGGGCGCGGCGGGGACCCGGATCGGTCAGCGCTCGTTCTCGTGGAGGAGTGAACGCACCATGCGGCACGTGGCGTTGGACGGCGGGTGCACACCGATCCGGACCGCGGTGGCACGTATCTTGCGGTTACGCGCCTGCTCGGGGCGGTACACACCGGAGTTGAGCAGGGCGATGGCCAGGCGCATGGCCTTCAGCCGGCGGTTGTGGGTCTCGTACCACTCGCGCGGACGCCCGGCGGGCATGCGCTTCTTCGGCAGGGTCGTAAAGCTCGGCAGGTCCGGAAGAGGGGTTACGGCAGCGGCCATCGGCATCCTCCTGGGACGGTCGGTCACGCTCTCTTTCAATGCCTCCATTCTACGCTGGAGCACTGACAAAGGCCCCTGGTCAGGCGCCACGTGACCGGGATTCGACGGGCGTGGCGGGAGGGGTCTCGCGGTACGGTTGCGCCATGGAGATCTGGATCAATCCGGCGTGCTCGAAGTGCCGCAGCGCGCTCAGTGTGCTCGACGCCGAGGGGGCCGGTTACACCGTCCGCCGCTACCTCGACGACGTGCCGAGCCAGGACGAGATCCGCGGCGTACTGGCCCGGCTCGGACTCGAACCGTGGGACATCACGCGGACGCAGGAAGCCGAGGCGAAGGAGCTGGGGCTGAAGGACTGGCCGCGCGACGAGAGCGCGCGCGACCGCTGGATCGCGGCGCTGGCCGAACACCCCAAGCTGATCCAGCGGCCGATCATCACCGCCGACGACGGTTCCGCGGTGGTGGGCCGTACGGAGGAGGCGGTGCGGGACGCGCTGTCCCGCTCTGCGGGGTGACGGCCGTATCCCACAAACCCCTTGGGCCCTGGCCCCGTGCCGCACACGGGGACCAGGGCCCAAGGCTGTGAGTTCGCGGGTTACGGAGCGTCAGCGGCCCCGGCCGGTGGTCGGCTGCGGGCGCAGCAGGAACCGCTGCGTCTTGCCACTGGACGTCTTGGGCAGCTCGTCCACGAAGTGGATCCGCCGCGGGTACGCGTGCTTGGCGAACCGGTCCCGGACGATCTGCTGCAGCTCGGTGGCGAGCGCCTCGCCGGGCGTGGCGCCGGGACGCAGGACGACGAAGGCCTCGATGACCTCGCCGTACTCGTCGTGCGGGATGCCCACCGCGGCGGCCTCCGCCACGGCGTCGTGCTCCTGCAGCACGCTCTCCACCTCGAAGGGCCCGATGCGGTAGCCCGCCATCAGGATGATGTCGTCGCCGCGCCCAGAGAAGAACAGGTCGCCCTCCTCGTCCTGTGCCGCGGTGTCGCCGGTGTAGAACCACCGCCCGTCGGGGCTGAACTTCTCGGCCGTGCGCTCCGGAGCGCCGAGGTAGCCCCTGAACCACATCAGCGGGCTGCCCGCGACGTCGATCGCCACCCGGCCGGGGACACCCGTCGCCGCCTCGGCGGAGTTGGTGTCCTCGCGCAGGATCTTCACCGACCAGCCGGGCATGGGACGGCCCATGGAGCCGGTCTTGAGGTCGGTGCGCAGCGTCTGATGCCAGGCGTGGGTGATGACCATGCCGGTCTCGGTCAGGCCGTAGTGGTCGCGTACGGGGACGCCGAGCGTCTCCCGCGCCCAGTCCACGACGTCCGTGGGCAGCGGTTCACCGGCCGCGGAGCAGCAGCGCAGCCGCAGGTCGCCGGGGGCGCCACCGGACGCACGCAGCTTGCGGTAGACGGTGGGCCCGGCGGTGAAGTTGGTGACGCCGTAGCGGGAGAGCACGTTCCAGGTGTCCTCGGCGGAGAACAGGCTGCTGAACAGCAGGCTGCGGCGGCCGAGGGCGAGCGGCCCGATGATGGCGTAGTACAGGCCGTACGCCCATCCCGGGTCGGCGGCGTTCCAGAACACGTCGGTGGGCTGGTGGTCCAGGCCGAACTCCTGGTACATCGCGAAGCCCGCGACGGCGTTCAGCGGAATCGGCACGGCCTTCGGGGAGCCCGCCGTGCCGGAGGTGAACAGCTCCACGATGGTGGCGTCGCCACCCACCGCCACCGGTTCGGGCTGCGGGTCGTGCGACTCCAGCAGCTCGGAGAAGGCGAGGTCGGTGCCGGTGGCCGGGCCGGTCGTGATGATCTGCCAGGGCCGCTCGCCGGGGAAACCGGCTTCCGGGTCCAGCTTCGGGCGCTGGTCGGCGTCGGTGATCACAGCCTTGGTGCCGTTGCCGGTGGTGCGCAGCGCGATGGCGGGCGGGGCGAACGCGGTGAACAGCGGCACCTGGACGGCCCCGAGCCGCCAGACGGCGAGGGACACGATGAGCAGCTCGGCGGACTTGCCCATCAGGGTGGCGACCCGGTCACCGGCCCCGACCCCCAGGGCGGCCAGGGCACTCGCCATGCGCGACGAGCGGTCGCGGAGCTGGCCGAACGTCATGTCATGGCTGGTCAGGTCCTTGCTCACCACGGTGAACGCCACGGCGTCGGCCGGATGCCGGTCGCACAGCAGGTACGCGGTGCACGCCGCTGGCTCACCGAAGGTCTTGAGCAGGTCAGCCATGCGCTGTTCTGGGCTGGTCAAGAGGGCTCCTTGGACTGGTTTCCACACGTCGCGCCATACAGGAGGCGGCGGCAGCCTTCCCGTTGGCCTGTACACGCTATCGCGCTTTTCGGCGTGGCTCCGCAGCCGTGTGCGGTGGGATTCCGGCTCGTCAACGGCTCGTCAGCGGCTCCTCAACGACTCATCGGCGGCTCATCGGCGCAGTGTGCACACGCGGGTTTCCTTCGCGGACGCCACAACGGCACTCTGGCGTCACCTCGGGCCCCGGCCTACCGTGGCAGCGGTAGTCATACCTCGCACGGCTGGTCATTCTGAGCAAAACTTCCCGGACAAGAGGTGAGCCTTGTTCCTCCGCCGAAGACGAGTCCGTCGATTAACGGTCGTCGCCACGCTTTTCGCCGCCCTGGCCGCCGTCGCCGCCGGGCCCGCGGGGGCCATCCCCGACCGTACGCCGAGCGCCCGACCGCCCCTCGTCGAGCCGATCGACCCGCAGCGCTGGCGCAACCCCGACGACATGACGTGGGCCGACTACCGCGCGGTCCCCGGCACCCGCTGGGCCGACCCCGATGTCGAGCCCACCCAGCGCACCTTCAAGGGCGCGCTGGTGCTCCTCGACTACCCGGACGAGGAGTTCACGGTCAGCCAGCCCGCGGGATCGACGCTGTTCGGCAACCCGCAGCCGTCCGCCTCCGGGATACCGCGCGACCGCCTGCCCCAGTTCTACGAGGACTTCCTCAACAAGCCCGGCACGCTCAACAACGGCCACACCATCAACGAGTACTGGATGGAGGACTCCGGTGGCCGCATCGGCGTCGACCTGACGGCCTTCGGCGTGTACCGCATGCCGTCGAAGTCCTACCAGTACGGGGTGGAGGACTCGATGAACCCGGGCGCCTGCCCGACCGGGGACACCTGTGGCAAGGACATCCGGGCCGACGCGAAGGCGGCCTGGACCGCCGACGCGGGCGCCGAGGAGACCGGGAAGTTCGACTTCGTCTTCTACCTCGCCGCCGGGCAGGACGAGTCGTCCACCTGGCAGGAGTTCGGGCAGATGAAGTTCGCCGACCGGCAGGACGTACCGGCCGTATGGGGCCCGCCGGTTCCCATCGGGAGCGGGAGCAACGCGGCGGCGACCCGCTACGTACCGTGGACGTCGTGGCAGGCTGCGGCCCGTATCTGGCCCAACGCGACGGACGGCTCATCGCTCCAGACCGAAAGCTCCGGCATGGCCGTGTACGCCCATGAACTCAGCCACATCCTGGGCATAGGCGACAACTACAACAACCCCTACGGCACTCCCCTCAGCCGCGCCTACACCGGCATCTGGGGCATGCTCTCCCGTGGCACGTTCAACGGCCCCGGCGGCCCGCACACCCGGTGGCAGATACCCGCCACCGCCGGGGGCTCGATGGGCGCCCAGCATGTGCTGCGCGACAAGCTGAAGCTGGGCATCGTGGACGAGAAGAACGTCCTGCGCCTGGACCGGGACACGCTGAAGGACTCCGGACTCGCCGTCGCCCGGGTCACGGCACGCTCCGCACCACCGGGCGAGAAGGGGCTCGCGGGCGTCAACATCACCCTGGGCAGCGACCTCTCGCCGTCCTGCGACCGGAAGACCGACCCGCTGTGCGACGGCGGTGGCTACGACAACTACACCGTCGAGGTCGTGGACCGCATGGGCATGGACTCGTTCACCCCGGACAACGGCGTGCTGATCAGCAAGACGAAGAACAAGGATCAGGCCCCGTTCGCCTGGGTGATCGACGCCCACCCCGAGGACATCGACATGGTGGACTTCCAGCGCCCCGACGGCACCACGCAGAAGATCACCATGGGCGACTACCGGCAGCTCAGCGACGCGCTCTTCCACGCCGGGGCCGACTCGGGCAGCCAGTACGAGTACACCGACAAGGCCAACCGGCTGCACTTCTACGTCCTCGACCTGAAGCGCGACCGGTCCGGGGTGCTCTCGTACACCATCGCCATCCGCTCCCTGGACGGCTCCGGGCCGCAGCGGCGCGGCGTCGACCTGGACCGTGGCGTGGTGCGGGGCAACCCCTCGAAGGGCCGTGCCACCTGCACCTTCGACCTCGCCAACACCGGCCGCGCCGGAAACGCCGGTGCCCGTCTGGGCTCGGACGTCTACCGGCTGTCGGCCTCGGCCACCGGCCGTGGCTGGTCCGCGTGGCTGCCCAACCAGCTCGCCACCGCCAAGGCCGGAACCTCGGTCGACGTGGGCGTGGCCGTGACCGCGAAGAGCGGGGCCGACCGGCACGGCAAGGTCGTCCTCACCGCCCGCTCCGAGAGCGACCCGCGCAAGACGGCCAAGGCCACGTGCGCGCTGCGCACCCGCTGATGACGGCACCATGAGGGCGGCCCGCCGGGAAGACCGGCGGGCCGCTCCCGTACGGACGTCAGCCGTCAGCCGTCAGGCGGACTCGATCGGCACTCGCAGGGTGTCCGGGTCACAGCCGTGCGTCCCGGCGATGATCCGCGCCGCGCCCATGGTCAGCGGCACCAGGCTCTGCTGGTCCACCTTGTCGGGGGTGTCCCTCGGGTCGAAGATGTACATCGGCGTGGTGATCAGCTGCACCAGCGGCACACCCGTGTAGTAGAAGTACGCGCCGTCGGTGGCCGGGTTCGGTGCGAAGGCGGTCGGTGACAGGATCCATGAACGACGCAGATCCTCGGCCGCGATCGAATCGGCCACCAGCCGCTCCAGCGCGGGCGCCTGCGTGGTGAACCACCAGCGCACCTCCGGATCGTCGGTGGGCACGACCTCGCCGTCGACCAAGACGGCCTGGCGCGCCGCGTGTTCCAGATGCATTTCGAGGACGACCTGCGGGAACAGCTCCGGATGCGCCGCGATGAACGCCTGGGTGCCCGCGGCCCCGGCCATATGGCCCGACGTCAGCAGGAACAGCATGTTGTGCGGGCGCAGCTCCTGCGGCACCGACGCCCAGAACCTGGCCTGCGCCAGGACGAGCGCCACGCCTGACGCGTCCTCCACCGCCGAGGCCCACGGTCCGTCGTGGTGCGACCCGACGATCACCCAGTGGTCCGAGGCGCCGGGCAGGGTGCCCACCACATTGTGGGTGGTCTCCTCGGTGAGAGTGGCATCGGAGATGATCCGGCCCTCGCAGGCGCCGGAAGCCATCAGCTCGCGGACCCGTTCACCGTCGCTGCCGCTCAGCCAGATGCCAGGGATCGAGCGCGGCTCGGCGTCATAGGGCCAGTAGAAGTCGCTGGTCTCCCAGGGCACACCGGTGAGCAGCCCGACGTAGGCGGTCGCCCCGTCCTTGATGGCGATGTCGAAGTCCAGCACATGCGGAAGGTCGAACGGCACGGTCTGGACCAGGTCGGGGAAGACGCCCTCGGGGTCGTAGGCATCGGTGGCCCGGGCCTGCACCTCCGTCTGCGGCAGCTGGGTGAAGCCGATCTCCTGGACGGCGATGCCACCGCCCACCTCCCCGTCCTCCATCCGCACCAGCCGCCCTTCGGTGCCCTCGGTGGGGGTGGTGTACGGCAGGGCGAGTCCGGTGAAGCGGGTGACCTCCCCGGGGCGGTCGGCGGGCCAGATCTCGAAGGCGGCGGACCTCGGCCGCCACACCGGCGTATCCAGCGGCTCCAGCCGGACGTCCTCAAGACCGGTTTCCCGGAACTGTTCGGCGGCCCACTCCTCGGTCCAGCTGTCGGCGGAATAGCCCGCCCGGCGAATACCTTGGCTGACGATCAGTTCGATCCAGCCCATCATCTCCTTCGAGGTGGGTGCCTGATCGACGTATTTCTCCAGCGCCTGCCAGCCGCTCATCGCCATCCTCATCCTCCTTCGTCCCGGCGTCCGGCTTCATGCTCGGCGGCCGGTCTAAAGCTGGGCTAATGAGGCGCGGCGCCAAGCCACGCGTTAGAGCACCTTTAGGGACGGCGCAAATGATGGTCGCCGTATCCGCTCAGGGCTTGCAGGTGACTCAGCCGCAGGTCAGCGCCCGATCAACCCGATGACCGATGGGAGTTGCGTATGCGTATCCGGAAGGCAGTGCACACAGGTCTTGTCGCCGTGGGTCTCGTGGCGTTCGCCGTCACTCCGGTGAGCGCCGTGCCCGACGCGGGCGACGCGGGCGACAAGCCGTCGCGTCCCGCGAACCCGCTGCCCGCACCGCCCCAGATGCGCGCGCTGGACTTCCTCCTCGGGTCCTACACCTGCGAATACACACCTCCACCGGGCAGTAAGGCCGCGGTGATGCACCTGACCACGAAGCGGGTCATGGGCGGGCATTACTACTACACCGACGCGACCATGGAACCCGGCCAGCTGATCGGCCGGTCGTCGTTCGGCTGGGATCCCGTGGACGGAAAGTTCATCGTCCAGTACCACGACAACTGGGGATCCTCCGCGAATTACTCCTCGCCCGGCTGGCGGAACGGCCACCTGGTGTTCAAGGGGCCGCTCAGCCAGGTGGTCACGCCCAGCGCCACCGGCAAGACCGAAGGCGTGAACATGGACGTGGTGGACGATTACCAGGTGCTCGGTCCGGGACATTTCAAGGACGCCACCAGCTTCACCTTCTCCGACGGAACAACGCTGCGGGGCAGTTACGACTGCCGTCGCCGCTAGCGGTTCGATGTCGCGGGTTCTCGCCGAGGGAAGTGGGTGCGCCGACAATGGCGAACAATGAAGAGAAGCTTCTCGACTATCTGAAGCGTGTGACGGCGGACCTGCGTCAGACACAGCGCCGTCTGAAGGATGTCGAGTCGGCCGGACACGAACCGGTCGCCATCGTGGGCATGTCGTGCCGTTTCCCGGGCGGAGTGCGCTCCCCGGACGAGCTGTGGCAGCTGGTCGCCACCGGGCGGGACGCCATCACGGAACTGCCCACGGACCGCGACTGGGATCTGGACGCCCTCTTCCACCCCGACCCGGAGCACCCGGGCACCAGCTACTGCCGCGAGGGCGGCTTCCTGGACGACCCCGCGGGATTCGACGCCGCGTTCTTCGGCATCAGCCCGCGCGAGGCCCTGGGCATGGCACCGCAGCAGCGGCTCGCCCTGGAGGCGTCGTGGGAGGCCATCGAGCACGCGGGCATCGATCCGGAATCGCTGCGGTCCAGCCTCACCGGCACCTTCATCGGCTGCGACCACCTCGACTACTGCACGGACGCCTCCCAGGTGCCCGAAGGCTCGGCCGGGTACTTCACCATCGGCAACTCCGCGAGCGTGGTGTCCGGGCGGGTCGCGTACACCCTGGGCCTGGAGGGGGCCGCGGTGACGGTGGACACCGCGTGCTCGTCGTCGCTGGTCGCCCTGCATCTCGCCTGCCAGTCGATCCGGCAGGGCGAATGCGATATGGCGCTGGCGGGCGGGGTCGCCGTGATGTCCTCGACGGCCGGTCTCATCGGCTTCAGCGAGCTGCGGGGGCTCGCCCCGGACGGCAGGTCCAAGGCGTTCTCCGCGAACAGCGACGGTATGACCATGTCCGAGGGCGTCGGTGTCCTGCTGCTGGAGCGGCTGTCCGACGCGCGGCGCAACGGCCACCGGGTGATGGCACTCGTACGGGGCTCTGCGGTCAACCAGGACGGTGCCAGCAACGGTCTGACGGCGCCGAACGGACCGTCCCAGCAGCGGGTCATCCGGCAGGCGCTCGCCAACGCCCGCCTGACGCCGTCCGAGGTGGACGCGGTCGAGGCGCACGGCACCGGGACCACGCTCGGAGACCCGATCGAGGCGCAGGCGCTGCTGGCCACCTACGGGCAGGACCGGCCGGAGGGCCGACCGCTGTGGCTCGGCTCCATCAAGTCCAACATCGGCCACGCGCAGATGGCGGCGGGTGCCGCGGGTGTGATCAAGATGGTGATGGCGATGCGGCACGGGCTGCTGCCCGCCTCGCTGCACATCGATGAGCCGACCCCGCATGTGGACTGGACGGCTGGTGAGGTGCGGCTGCTGACCGAGGCGGCGGAGTGGTCTCGGGGCGAGCATCCACGCCGGGCAGGTGTGTCGTCGTTCGGCATCTCGGGTACGAACGCCCATCTGATCCTGGAACAGGCCCCGGAAGACGCGGCGGAGTCCGCACCGCCGGTCGCCGAGGCGGGCGGTGTGGTGCCGTGGATGGTGTCGGCACGGAGTACGGAGGCGCTGCGCGGCCAGGCGGGCGCCCTGCTCGACCGGGTGACCGCCGACGATGACGTATCGCCGGTCGAGGTCGGCTGGTCACTGTTGAAGACCCGCTCGCTCTTCGACCACCGAGCCGTCATCGTCGGGGACAGCCACGAGGAACTGGCGGCGGGCTTGCAGGCCCTGGCGAACGGTGCGCCCCACCCGACCGTCGTACATCCCGGAGGCGCCGCGAGCGCTGCGGGCCAGACCGTTTTCCTGTTCAGCGGGCAGGGCAGCCAACGGTCGGGAATGGGCGCGGGGTTGTACGACCGGTTCCCGGTCTTCGCCGAAGCCTTCGACGAGGTCTGCGCCCTCCTGGACCCCCACCTGGAACACCCGCTTCGCGATGTCGTGTTCAACCAGCAGCACGCGCAGCTGCTGGATCACACCACCTACGCCCAAGCTGGACTCTTCGCCCTCCACATCGCTCTTGCCCGGCTCCTGGCATCCACCGGCATCCACCCCGATGCCGTCATCGGCCACTCCATCGGCGAAATCGCCGCCGCCCACATCGCAGGCGTCTTCGACCTGCCGGACGCCTGCCGCCTGGTGGCCGCCCGCGCCACCCTCATGGGCAAGCTCCCGGAAGGCGGCGGCATGGCCACCATCGCCGCCACCCCCGACGAACTAGCCGACGATCTCACCGCCACCGACGGCCAGGTCAGCATCGCCGCCCTCAACACCCCCGGCAACACCGTCATCTCCGGCCCCAGCGAACTGGTCGCCCAGATCAGCGCCGCCTGGGCCGACAAGGGCCGCAAGACCAAGACCCTGACCGTCAGCCACGCCTTCCACTCCCCCCTGATGGACCCCATCCTGGAACCCTTCACCCAGGCCATCACGGACCTGACCTACCACCGGCCCACCCTCCCGCTGCTCAGCAACCTCACCGGAGATCTAGCCGACGAGCGCATCGCCACCCCCGGCTACTGGGCCGAACACATCCGCCAGCCCGTCCACTTCCACCCCGCCATCACCCGCATCGCCCCCGAGACAGGCGCCTTCCTGGAACTGGGACCGGACCCAGTCCTCGCCACCGCCACACAACACACCCTCGCCCACGCGACTACGGACACCAACCCACTGGTCGCCGCCACGCTCACCCGTAAGCAGCCCGACGTACGCGCCTTCGGCCACACCCTCGCACGGCTCCACACCGCCGGGGTCGACGTGGACTGGACCAGCTGGTTCCCGACCGACCCCACGCCACGAACGGTGGCCCTGCCGACGTACGCCTTCCAGCACCAGCGGTTCTGGCTCGCCCGCCCCGATGCCCGTATCAGCGGCGCCGCTGCGGGGACGGACCCGGCCGAGGCGCAGCTGTGGCATGCCATCGAAGAGCTGGATGTCGATGCCCTCACGAGCACACTGCAGCTGGAGAAGGACAGCCCCGGTATCGACGCGCTGCTGCCCGCGCTCCCCGTCCTGTCGGCCTGGCGGCGTCAGCACCGCGAGCAGGCCGTCATCAACTCCTGGCGCTACCGGGCCACCTGGGAGCAGCTGCCCGACGCCGCCACGGCGGCCCTGAGCGGTACGTGGCTGGTGGTCGTCTCCGTCGGTCAGGAGGACCACGCCACGGTCCAGACCGTCGTCCAGGCGCTTCAGGCTCATGGTGGCACCGCGTCCATCCAGGTGCTCCCTGCAGAGCGCCGTGGCACCCTCACCGAGCGGCTGACCCGGCTGGTCGAGGATGCCCCGGTCTCAGGTGTGCTCAGTCTGCTCGCCCTCGACACCACGGCGCATCCCGAACACTCCGCCGTCCCTGCCGGGCTCCTCGGCACCGTCACCCTGATCCAAGCCCTGGGCGACGCCGGTGTCACCGCTCCCCTGTGGTGCCTCACGCAAGGTGCGGTCGCCACCAGCCGTACGGATCTGCTCCCCCACCCGGTGCAGGCCCAGGTCTGGGGGCTGGGCCGGGTCGCCGCCCTCGAACACCCGCAACGGTGGGGTGGGCTCATCGATATGCCCGCCACCGTGACCCACCACACCGCCGCCCGGCTGGCCGCCCTGCTGGTCCCCGGGCAGCCCGAGGACCAGGCCGCGATCCGTACCGCTGGCACGTACGCCCGGCGCCTCGGCCACGCCACTCCCGCATCGTCCGCGAATCCCGTTCCCTGGCGGCCGACCGGTACGACACTCATCACCGGCGGCACGGGCGGGCTCGGCGCCCACATCGCGCGCTGGCTCGCCCGCAACGGCGCGCCGCGTCTCCATCTCATCAGCCGGTCCGGCCCCGACGCGCCCGGAGCTGCCCAACTCAGCGAAGAACTCATCGCCTTGGGTGCCTCGGTCACCATCACCGCGTGCGACGTCTCGAACCGCGCCGCGCTGCAGCACCTCATCGACTACGTCCCCGCCGAACACCCCCTGACCACCGTCATCCACACCGCCGGAACCATGGACCTCGGCCCGATCGCCGAGCTGGCTCCCGAGCGGCTGCAGTACGTACTGCACTCCAAGGCGCTGGCCGCCGCTCATCTGCATGAGATCACCCGGGACCTCGACCTCGACGCGTTCGTGCTCTTCTCGTCCAACGCCGCGACCTGGGGTAGCGGGCAGCAGGCCGCGTACGCGGCGGCGAACGCGTACCTCGACGCCCTCGCCGAACACCGCCGTTCCCAAGGGCTCCCCGCCACCAGCATCGCCTGGGGACCGTGGAGCGAGGCGGGCATGGCCGCCGACGAGAACACGCTCTCTCATCTCAGGCGGCGCGGTCTCTCCCCGCTGACCACCGATCTCGCCATCAAGTCCCTGCACCACGCCCTGACGCACGACGACGCCACGGTCACGGTGGCCGATGTCGACTGGGAGAGGTTCGGCGGCGCCTTCACGACGCAGCGCCCGAGCCCGTTCCTCACTCCCGTGATGGCACCCGCGATGGAGGACACGGCCCCCGCAGCACCCGCCGCCGCGGCCACTCCGCTGCGGCAGCAGCTCGCCGCCGCCACGGCGGACCAGCGACAGCCGCTCCTGGTGCGCCACATTCAGACCCTTGCCGCAACCATCCTCGGCCATCCCGACCTCGACGCGGTACCGGCCACGCAGCCCTTCCAGGAACTCGGCTTCGACTCGCTCACCGCCGTCGAACTGCGCAATCAGCTCGCCACGACCACCGGTCTGGAACTCGCTCCCGCCCTCGTCTTCGACCATCCCACGCCGAGCGCGCTCGCCACCTATCTGCGCGCCGAACTCACCGGTCAGCAGGCCGCTGTCAGCAGCCATGTGTCCTCCATGGCCGCCGATGACGAGCCCATCGCGATCATCGGCATGGCCTGCCGCTACCCCGGCGGAGTGCGCTCCCCGGAGGAGCTGTGGAAGCTGGTCGCCGAGGGCCGGGACGCCGTCGCGGCGATGCCCACCGACCGGCACTGGGACCTGGACACGCTCTTCGATCCCGATCCGGAGCGCCTGGGCACCAGCTATGCGCGGGAGGGCGGTTTCCTGTACGACGCGGCCGCGTTCGACGCGGCGTTCTTCAGCATCAGCCCGCGCGAGGCGCTCGCCATGGACCCCCAGCAGCGGCTGCTCCTCGAAACCGCGTGGGAGACGTTCGAAAGTGCCGGGCTCGACCGCGACACGCTCAGCGGCAGCAACACCGGCGTCTTCGCGGGCGGCACCTACCAGGGCTATGGCGCGGGCGGGAGTTCTTCGGCCCAGGAGGTCGAGGGCTATCTCCTGGCGGGCGGCACTCCGAGCGTGATGTCCGGGCGGGTGGCGTACACCTTCGGTCTGGAGGGACCGGCGGTGACGGTGGACACCGCGTGTTCGTCGTCGCTGGTCGCGATGCATCTGGCAGCACAGGCGCTGCGGCAGGGCGAATGCACCCTCGCCCTGGCAGGCGGGGTCACCGTGATGGCCACGCCGACCACCTTCATCGAGTTCTCCCGCCAGCGCGGTCTGGCGGTCGACGGGCGCTGCAAGCCCTTCGCCTCGGCGGCCGACGGCACGGGCTGGGGTGAAGGAGCCGGGCTACTGCTGCTGGAGCGGCTGTCGGACGCGCGGCGCAACGGCCACCGGGTGCTGGCGCTCGTACGGGGCTCAGCCGTCAATCAGGACGGCACCAGCAACGGCCTGACGGCGCCGAACGGACCGTCCCAGCAACGGGTCATCGGCCAGGCGCTCGCCAACGCCCGTCTCTCGCCCGCCGAGGTCGATGTGGTGGAGGGGCATGGGACGGGGACCACCCTCGGCGACCCGATCGAGGCCCAGGCCCTGCTGGCCACCTACGGACAGGACCGCCCGCACGATCGACCGCTGTGGCTCGGCTCCATCAAATCCAACATCGGCCACACCCAGGCCGCCGCAGGTGTGGCCGGGGTCATCAAGATGGTGATGGCGATGCGACAGGAGCTGCTGCCCGCCTCGCTGCACATCGACGAGCCGAGTGTGAACGTGGACTGGACGGCTGGCGAGGTACGGCTGCTGGCCGAGCCCGTGCCGTGGTCCCGGGGTGAGCATCCACGCCGAGCAGGCGTGTCGTCGTTCGGCATCAGCGGCACCAACGCCCACGTGATCGTGGAGCAGGCCCCGGAAGACGCGGCGGAGTCCGCACTGCCGGTCGCCGAGGCGGGCGGGGTCGTGCCGTGGGTGGTGTCGGCACGGAGTACGGAGGCGTTGCGCGGCCAGGCGAGCGCCCTGCTCGACCGGGTGACCGCC
Organism: Streptomyces sp. NPDC059850; assembly: GCF_042731515.1. Lineage (NCBI taxonomy): Bacteria > Bacillati > Actinomycetota > Actinomycetes > Kitasatosporales > Streptomycetaceae > Streptomyces > Streptomyces sp. NPDC059850. The sequence goes on along the minus strand of NZ_JBHWJI010000012.1, from coordinate 2,201 downwards.
GACGATGACGTCTCGCCGGTGGAGGTCGGCTGGTCGTTGTTGAAGACCCGCTCGCTCTTCGACCACCGAGCCGTCGTCGTCGGGGACAGCCGCGAGGAACTGGCGGCGGGTTTGGAGGCCCTGGCGACCGGTGCACCACATGCCGGGGCTACACACTCCGAGGACACCCTCACCGTGCCGGGTCAGACGGTGTTCCTGTTCAGCGGACAGGGCAGCCAACGGACCGGCATGGGCGCGGGGTTGTACGACCGGTTCCCCGTCTTCGCCGAAGCCTTCGACGAGGTCTGCACCCTCCTGGACCCCCACCTGGAACGCCCCCTCCGCGACGTCGTGTTCAACCAGGAGCACGCGCAGCTGCTGGACCACACCACCTACGCCCAGGCAGGGCTGTTCGCGCTGCACATCGCCCTGGCCCGGCTGCTGGCCTCCACTGGCGTCCGCCCGGACGCCGTCATCGGCCACTCCATCGGCGAAATCGCCGCCGCCCATGTGGCCGGTGTCTTCGACCTGCCGGACGCCTGCCGACTCGTCGCCGCCCGCGCCACGTTGATGGGTGGACTCCCGGAAGGCGGCGGCATGGCCACCATCACCGCCACCCCTGACGAGCTGAGCGAAGACCTCGCCGCGACCGACGGACAGGTCAGCGTCGCCGCCCTCAACACCCCCACCAACACCGTGATCTCGGGCCCCATCAGGCTCGTCCAGCAGATCAGCACCGCCTGGGCCGAACGCGGCCGTAAGACGCGGATGCTCACCGTCAGCCACGCCTTCCACTCACCGCTGATGGACCCCATCCCCGAACCCTTCACCCAGGCCATCAGCAATCTCACGTACCACCCGCCCGCCATCCCCCTCCTCAGCAACCTCACCGGGCTACCCGCCGACCAGGACATCACCACCCCCGCGTACTGGGCCCAGCACATCCGCCAGCCCGTCCACTTCCACCAAGCCATCACCCACACCGCGCCTCATACCGGTACGTACCTCGAACTCGGCCCGGACCCCGCCCTGACCACCGCCACCCAACACACCCTCCACCACCACAACCACCCCACACCCCTTCTCGCTTCCACCCTCACCCGCAAACAACCCGAAACCCAAGCCTTCGCCAACGCCCTCGCACGACTCCACACCGCCGGGATCGACGTCGACTGGACACCCTGGTTCCCCGCCGTTCCGACGCCACGCACCGTCGCACTCCCCACCTACGCCTTCCAGCGCCAGCACTTCTGGCTCGCCTCCTCCGAGACGGCTACGCCCGTCACCGAGACCGCGCAAGCGGACCGGGCGTTCTGGGACGCCGTGGAGCGCGAGGATCTGGAGTCTCTCGCCGCGACCCTCGACTCTCCGGCCGATCAGCAGCCCATGCTGAGCGCCGTGTTGCCGACTCTCTCGGCGTGGCGGCGGCAGCATCGCGAGCAAGCGGTCATCGACTCTTGGCGCTACCGGACGACGTGGAAGCAACTCTCCGCGCCCGCCGCACCTGCCACGCTTTCCGGCACTTGGCTGCTCCTTATCCCGTCCGACCAGGCCGACCACCCCGCCGTGGCGACCGTCGTACAGGCCCTCACCGCGCATGGCGCCACTCCCCTCCCCCACACGCTCGACACCCGGCAGGCCCATCGCGCGGATCTGGCGGAAGAACTCACCCGACTCACCGCTGACGGCGAGCCGATGGGAATCGTGAGCCTGCTCGCGCTCGCCCAGGAGCCGCATCCGGCTCACATCGCCGTGCCCTCCGGACTCGTGGCCACCACCGCCCTCGTCCAGGCTCTCGGGGACGCCGAGGTCGCCGCACCGCTGTGGTGTCTCACCCAGGGTGCCGTCGCCATCCACCCCGCCGATCCGCTGCCCAGCCCGCGCCAGGCGCAGACCTGGGGGCTCGGCCGCTCGGCCGCGCTGGAACACGCCCGTCGCTGGGGTGGGCTGATCGACCTCCCGACCGTCATCGATCACCACACCTCCGACCGTCTCGCGGCGCTGCTCGCGCCCGGGCAGCCCGAGGACCAGGCCGCGATCCGCGCCACCGGTACGTACGCCCGCCGCCTCGGCCACGCCGCTCCCACACCGTCCGCGAACCGCCTTCCGTGGCAGCCGACCGGCACGACGCTCATCACCGGCGGCACCGGCGGGCTCGGCGCCCACCTCGCACGCTGGCTCGCCCGCAACGGCGCACCCCATCTCCACCTCACCAGCCGCAC